>NZ_QHHV01000312.1:0-4877 GCF_003947245.1 Actinoplanes sp. ATCC 53533
TGGAGGCGGGCCTCGTGTCTAGCGAACCACTCGTCGAGCGTCCGCTGCAGCTCGACCTGGAGCTCGGCGGTGTCTCCGTACCGTCGCACCACTTCCTCGACGAGACTGTCGAGAGCGGCCTGGGCGGCCCCGTCGAGATGGTCAAGCTCCTTCTCCCAGTCCTCGCGACGGGCAACGCCGTTGGCGGCGACTCCGGCACGTGCCGTGTATTCCTGAAGCTGTGTCCGCAGTTCGGTCATGGTCTCGGCCAGGACCGCAGTCCAGTACCGTTGCCCGGCCGCATGCCGCCAGGCGGACAACTCCGCCGGGGACACCGCAGCGACAGCATCCGCGAGGTCCCGCATGCCGTCCCAGTCACGGAAAGCGTTCCAGATCTCCGGGTAGAGATCGGTGTCCGGGCCGGCCGTCTGGAATGGGTCCTGTGAGACGACGAAGACCGGCGCCCGGTCGTCCAGCGCGAACACTTCCCACAGCTCGCGGACCTTGCGGTCACTCAGCAGCCGGTAGCCCTCGAGATCGCCCTCCGGGTCCGCGCCCGCCTCGTCGAACCGTGAGATGACGAACCACATCGTCCCCGCCGGCCAGCCCTGCGTAAACAGCTCCTGAAGCATGTCCCGTTCGGCGGTCGCCAACTGCGACGTCAGCACCGCGACGCCGATGTCGGTGAGGCCAACCGCGGCGAGCGCGCGGCGCGAGTTGTTCTGTGCCCGGATGTCGGACGCGCCGACCGCGAACCCAGGGGTGTCGCGGATCGTGCAGCCGCCAACCTCGACCTCGTTAACCTCGAAGGTCTCATGTCGTGCGCTGATCGTGAGCCAGGCGGGAACATCGCTGCCCGCGTCGACCAGCAACCGGCGCAGCAGGGAGCTCTTGCCGGTGTCGTAGGACCCGAACAGGGTCACCACCGGCCGGTCCAGTCTCGCGAACGCGTCCCAGTCGTCGGCGTGCTGCCCGGCCGGCGACCCGCCCGGAAGTCGCCGCAGCCAGTCGCGTACCGCGTCGATGTCGACCACTGTTCTTCGCTCTCCTCTGCTGTGCCGATCAGTTGCTCCGCGGCCGCGATCAGGGCCGTGGCCGTCTGGGCCCGCGCGTTCGCCGAGTCCATCCGTTCCCGAATCGCCGCAGTGAGATCGAGGTGCTCGTCGAGCAACGCCTCGAGCTCCCGAGTCCACTGCCCGAGGTGCCCGACCGGACCGTCCCGCTGCTCACCGTCCACGATCTGGTCGAGGATCCCGGCGGCCGACTCGTCGATCGCCCGCAGCGCCGACTCCTGCTGTTCCCGGTGATCTCCGGCCTTACGCAGGTCATTGGCCATCGTCGCGCCGTCCACTGCGGCGGCGACGACTCCGAGAACGGCTCCGATTTTGGCGACCTTGGCGCCGCCCTTCACCGCTTCCCACGGTTTGAACTTGTAGCCGAGCTGCTTGCCGATCGTATAGACCGCGTCCCGGCTTCCCAGGGCTTTCGCCAGCGACGCCACAGACCCCGCGACCTTGCCGGCACCCTCGGTCACATCCTCGTGCCAGGCGCTTCCCCGGGCCTCGAACTCGGCCGCGAACTCGGGCCCCACCTGGAACTCGGCAGCGCGCATTTCGCGTCCGATCGCTGAGATGTGGTCGCCGTGCCACTCGTCCAGTTTGCGTGCCGCGTCGGCGAGGTGACGTTTGAGGTCGTCCTCGAACTGCGGAACCTTCCACCAGGAGTCGACAAGGTGCTGCAGCTTCTGGCCGTCCTTGCGGTCGAGCTCGGCGACCGCGGCCTTCGCCGCCACCGCGTGGCGGCCCACCATCCGGCGGGCGTCCTCGCGCAGTGAGCTCTCCAGGACCACGGCGTCGTTCAGCGCGGCCCGGAGTGCGGTGATCACCGGTTCCGAGCGGTCCAGGTCCTTCGCGCCGCCGGCCTGCTGCTGGTGAAGCGTGTGCCGGTGACGCCGGAGCTCGGTGACCGCCACGTCGAAGGCAGCCGACGACGCGGCGGCGGAGAGGTCATCGTCGGACAGCGCCGACATCGCGTCCGTCAACGCGGCCACGCCGTCCCACAGCCGGTTCTCGTCGAAGTGCCCGGACTCCGCCGTTGCGTCGTCTCCGACCAGGCCGAAGGGGTCGCTGGACAGGCAGTGGATCCGGCCGGTCCCGACCTCGATCGCACGAGCGGCGAACGAAGCCCGCAGCTCCTCGCGCTTGCGGTCCTGCAGATTGAGGAGCGCCTCGGGCGCGGTCAGCGGGTCCACGCCCAGTTCGTCGCACCGGTTGATCAGAAACACCATCCGCCTGCCCTTCGCAGCGATCCGTTCCGAACCGCGTGCGAGCTCTTCCAGGATCGAGGTGTTGCCGACCAGCAGGTTGATATGGACGACGACGAACACAAGAGCCGCCTCGGCGATCGCCTCGAACGCGGCGGTGTCGTGCTCGTCGTGTCCACTTTGCAGGCCGGGCGTGTCCATGAGGTCGAACCGCGGGAACTCGTATCGGGCCGCGGCCGTGGTCGCCGGCGACGCCCGGATGTCGAACGCCGCGCGCGGTCGCCGGCCGTCGTCCACGACGATCCGGCGGATCAGCGACGACTTGCCCGAGTTGTAGTCACCGAGGACGGCGAGGGCCGGCTTCGCCCCGGCGACCCGCCAGAAGGTTCGCGCCACGTCGAACAGCGCCGGGTCGTTGCGGGCCGCGTCCTCGATGTCGTCGCGCCAGGAGTGGACGTCCGCCAGCGACGGCGCGCTCCACGCCGCGGCCATCAGGCGCGTCAGCCGGCCGCGGTCCTGTTCGCGACGGATCGCATACGCCTCATGGACGGCCTGATCAATCCGCGCCGGGCGGCGGTCGTCGCCGGACTCGAGCCAGTCCTCGCCCAGCAGCACCCGGGTCACCTCGGCCGGGGTCTCTCCCATTCTGCGCTGCGCCCCCATCAGAACGTCGGTCGCCGCCGGCGCTGGCCGGATCGAACCGGCGTAGATGCCCAGGCCGTCGGTCAACCGCGCGATCCGGCCGAGCGCCGTCCGGATCTCGATCACGGCGCGCAAAGACTCGGCGACCGCGGGCCCGGAAAGCGTCCACGCCGCTTTCCGGCTGTCGCGTACAAGGGCGTCCTCGTAGTCATTGAAGGTCTTGCCCACCGCCTCGTGGCATTCGGTGATCGCCTGGGCCTTCGCTTTGCGTGCCCGCTCGGACGACTCATCGCTCATCTTCTTGCCGAAGTGCTGCTGGACCTGGAGCGCGATGCCGACGGCCGCGGCGGCCGCGGCGAATCCCCAGCCGACAGGGTTCCAGATGAGGGCGGCCGCAGGCACCGCGAGGGAGGCCACGATGCCCGTTCCCCGGACGACGTCGCCCGTCATGCTGTTGCCCTCGCCGCCGAGGATCCTCGCGGCGTGCGACGTCGCCAGCACGCTGCCGGCGGACTCGTGCTCGACCGCGGCTTTGAGCTCGCGCTCCAGGAACGCCTGGCGGGCCGCCCACACGGCTTCCGCCGCGGCGGAGAAGGCGCCCTGGTCGTACACGGTCCCGGCGAATTTCGCCTCGTCGATTTTCGTGTTCTTCTCGAACGACTTCCGGATCAGATCGTCCGCGGCGGCCTTCGCTTGCCGGAGGGCGCCGGCCAGATGTGAGGCGGCCAAGTGCCGGACGGAACGGTCCAGTGTGCCGTTACCCGGCGACGTGTACGGGCGGCCCCGGGCCTGCTCGGACAGCTCGACCAGGTCCGCGCCGAGCGCCTCGTCGTGCAGCCATCCGGCGCGTTCGGCCTCGTCCGGATAGCCCAGCAGGGCGAACAGCGACTCGGCCTCGCGCTCGCGGGATGCCGCTTCCTGCTCAATCTCGGCCGCCAGAGCTTCGAGCTCGCCGATTGCCCGGCGGCATCGGGAGCGGATGTCCTCACGCAGCGCGGACAACCGCAGATCGGAACCGCCCTCCGCGATCGCGGCGACGATGAGACGCTCGAGCGTGCCGAAGTTCGACCATCGATCGAGGTACTCCGTACCGAACCGCTCCCGCGCGACCCGTAAGGACCGCTGGATCAGGTCGGGCCCACGGAACGGGGTCGCGGCGCGCGCGAACAGGGCCCGCAGGCTGTGGATCGCGACGATCGGCGTGCCGGGCAACCCGATCTGTACGAGGTGGGTCCGGATGTTGTCGTGGTGCTGTCGGACCGCGGCCGCCGAGTTCCTGCGGCCGGCCTCGGGAGCGACCGCGGGGTGACGCCAGTGCAGGTTGCGGACGTTGAGCAGGGCCACGACCGGCTTTCCGTGGTCGCGGACCCAACCGGCGATCTTCTCGAACTCCGTCACCTGCTGAGCCTGGCTGTCGAAGCACAAGAGCACGATGTCGGCGATCTCGACCGCCTTGCGGGCCTTGGCCTCGAGGTCGGCCCGCCTCTCGGTGCGCCCCCAGCCGTTGATCCCGGGCGTGTCGTACAGCCGGCAGTCGCGCCACTCGATCGGGTGCACCTCGGTGGTCCAGTCGCTGTCGCCCGGCGAGACGTACTCCCCGTCGAGCCGGCCAAACACCGACAACAAGGTGCTCTTCCCGACGCCGGTGCGCCCGAAGAACGCGATGTTGAACGTCCCGAGCGACTCATGCTCGCGATCGAGATGACCTCGCAGCTCCCCCGGAAAGCCACGCGTGAAGCCGTCCAACCGGGCGATCGAACCGGACGAGGACGGCACGTCACGCTGTTCTCGCACGAATACGTCGACCAGCCCGTCCGTGACGTCAGCCAGGCTCGCCAGTTCCGCGTACCCCTGTTCGACGGCCGATCGAACGGCCTCCTCAAGTGATGCCGCCTCCGTCGTCTCGATCACGAATCACGCTCTGCGATGGACCCGCCCGGAACAGTCACAAGGACCGTTCTTACGTGACGGCCAAGCCCTCGACAAGACTCCT
>NZ_QHHV01000313.1:0-3044 GCF_003947245.1 Actinoplanes sp. ATCC 53533
CCCGGCGATCGGGGTGCCCACGGTCATCAAGCGGGCACGTTGGTAGCACCGAAGCAGTAACGGTGAGAGCAGCACCAGCCATAGGTACGCGACCAGGTACCACAACACGCCGGTGACCGGCTCGGCCCAGCCGGCGGTCGGAGGTTCCACGATCGGGACCAGCCACAGCAGCAACGCCGGCCACTGCGGTCGGTCCTGCCACCCGGCTACGAGCATCACCGGGAGTAGTAGCGCGCCCATCACCCAGAGCGCGGGCAGCAGCCGGCGCAGCCGGCCGGTGATCGCCTGCTCGGTGGAACGCCGCATCGAGGTGGCCATCAAGGACCCGCCGAGAGCGAACATCACACCCATCGACGGAAAAACCATCGCGAGCCATGGCAGAGGGAACATGTGATAGACGACGACCCGGACCAACGCCACCGCACGCAGCGTGTCGAAATAGCGATCCCGGCGAACCTGCGGCCCCTTCTCGCCGGTGGTGCTCCCGTACCCGCCGGGTTGATCGTCGTCGACCGGATTCATGCGGTCGAGCCTACGAAGAGGACGACCCATTCCCGGGCCCGTTGTCCCCCGGCCGATGGAGGCCTTTCGGGCAGGAACTCCGCCCGCCCGGCAACGTAACCGTCGATGTCAACGATCGTTGCCGACACGGGAAAGCCCGTACCGCGCCGGGTCGGTGGCGATGCTGGAGGGCGGGCCGCGACCCGAACGGTGGTCCAGAAGCCCGCGACGATCCACGAGCCTCGTCCCGGCCATGGACCATGTCCTGTCGCGTGGAGGGGCGCGGCGCACGCGAACGGCACTCACTGCTGCCATCGTGGGCATCGCGTTGTCGGCCAGGTTCGCGCCCGCGCCGTCACGCCGGGTCGACCCCCGATGCCAGCAACGTGACCTTGAGGGCCATGTTCGCCGCGAACTGACCGTTGACCATCCGGTGTTGTTCCAGCCGCCGCTGGACGCCCGGGCCAAAGCGGCTCAGCTTGACAAAACCGTCGGAGAACCGTCCGTTGTCGCTGCCGGTGCCGTCCACATGGGCGGCGTATCTTCGCCTACCCGGCCAGATGACCTTGGTCGGCAACGCCCCGAACGTGGTCATGTCCGCAGCGGTCCAATACCCGCCGTGGCCCCTGGCCTCCAGGAGATATGACATCACGCGTTGCCGTGGCTGACATCCTGGCTCGGCCGGTCGGTGGAGGCCCACATGGCGCTCCAGAAGTACGCCGACGGCTCCGCCGGGCTGTGCAGCGCTTGTTGCCGTACAAAACAAGGCGCGGCCCCGCAGAAGCCACATCCGTTATGAGGACACTGTACTATTTGCGTAGCACATCCCGGCAGGTGTGTATTGGATAACGGGGAGCCCGAGAGGCCCGTCTCTCGGGCTCCCCGCTTCATGCGCCGTTCGGGTGGACATAGAGGTAGGACCTCAAAGCGCGTCCCGATGCGGCACGCAGCTGATTCGGCTCGTCGGCAGTCGCCACGCCGGGCATGGCTGCCGGTGCTGGCCCTTTGTCGGCTCCACGATCTGCGCCTTCCTCCGAACGGAGGCTCCCACCGCGGCCCGGCGCCGAGTTTCCCGGTAGGGCTTTTACGGGCCCATATCTTCCCGATCTTGCCGAGATCATGATCAACTTTGTTGAGGGCTTTTGTGTGTTGTGTTTCACCCGCATTCTTGACGTGCTGTGGTCGCCAAGCTACTTGGAGCATCGACATTTGCCTCGTTACCGGCACAAGCCGGACAGCATTCCACGTGCCAAACACGCTCCGTAGTTAAGCCGGGCCCGTGCGGTGGCGCCGAAAATCGGGTAGCAAGGGTGGGCCGGTGAGCAACCGCTCGCCGCTCGCACCGCTTCGGACTACGCCGAGCCCTGCCCCGGTCCCAGCGGTGCGATCGTGATCGCGAACAACGACACAGGCATACGGGGGCAGGGACGGGGGACCCAGATTCGGTCCCATGGAACGCCGCTCGCGGCGAACCGATGAGGACCTTGGGGTGAAGCCACCATCGGTGGCCGGGCAACCTTCCCGCCCGAACCCGACAGCTAACCTCGCAGGCGTGCCGGAGGGATTTCTCTACCGTGCACGAACGCACTTCGCACCGGCGCCCCCGCAAGACCGGCACCGGTTCCATCGCCCTGTCCCTGGGCCTCTGCCTCTGCGCCGGCCAGCTGGTCGCCACCGCGCCGGCGTCCGCCGCGCCGGTCCCCGTCACGGCAGCGGCAGCGGCAGCAGCGACCGTCAAGCCCCGCATCACGAACTCCTACAACAGGAAGACGGTCGCGGCGGGCAAGACGGTCCGGGTGACCACCAAGCTGGTTAACCCGAAGACCGGCAAGGCTGTCAAGGGCAAGGTCAAGCTGCAGATCCGTGGCGGCAAGGCGTGGAAGACCTGGGTGACCAGGTCGACCAACTCCAAGGGCGTGGCCTCCTTCCTGACCAAGCCCGGCGGCTCGCTGTACTACCGGACCATCTTCACCGGCGCCAAGGGCTTCGCCTCGGTGCGCAGCAGCCAGACGAAGATCACCGTGAAGAACAACGCGGCCAAGATCCTCGCCGAGGCCGCGAAGCACAAGGGCGCCCGCTACGTCTTCGGCGCCGCCGGCCCCCGGCAGTTCGACTGCTCCGGCTACACCATGTACGTCTACAAGAAGGCCGTCGGCAAGAAGCTGCCGCACAAGGCCAACTCGCAGCAGAAGTACGGCAAGGCCGTCAGCAAGGGCAACAAGAAGGCGGGCGATCTACTGGTCTTCCGCTCCGGGTCCTACGGCACCCACGTCGGCATCTATGCCGGTGGCGGCTACATGTGGGCCTCTCCCCGCGCCGGCAAGACCGTCCAGAAGCAGAAGGTCTACAGCAACAGCTACGTCGTGCGGCGCCTCGTTTCCGCCTGACGATAACTGCCGACTCATGAAGTGGAGCGCGCCCTCTGGGGTCGTGCTCCACTGGCATTCCCCAGGTGATGAGCAACGTGAGGCAGGCGGAAGCGTTGTCGCCTCATGCGATGGAATGGCAACGCCAGTGAAGCGCAGGCGCGGCTGACGGACTTC
>NZ_QHHV01000314.1:0-8489 GCF_003947245.1 Actinoplanes sp. ATCC 53533
GTTCCGGCTGGTCGCCAACCTGTGGTCGGTCATGGACGAGATCGTGGCGAGCACGCTGCGGTTCAGCGGGATCCGGCTGCGCAACGCCAAGCCGCGAAAGTGAAACCAGCGGACGAACTGTCCGCCATCGGCTGTTCGGGTGGATCTACGCTGTGAACCCGATAACCAGGACGAAAGTGATGCCATGCAGGCCACCGTGACTGACATCCGCTCCGACGTCGCCGTGCTGCGCCTGAGCGGCGAACTCGACGCCGACACCGCGACCAGACTGCACGAACTGCTCGCCGAACTGCTGGAACGGCAGGTCCCGCGCATCGTCGTGGACCTCTCGGACCTCAAGTTCTGCGACTCCGTCGGGCTCAGCGCGTTCATCACCGCCAAGCAGGTCATCGTCGCGCGCGGCGGCTGGCTGAGCTTCGCGGGCGCCAACAAGTTCCTGGTCACGTTGCTGGAGACCGTGGGGCTGAGCCGATACTTCGCGATCTTTCCGGACGTGGACGACGCGATCGCGGCGGGCCAGATGTAGTGAACCAATACGTGAGAGATCACTCTCGAAACATGTCTCCTACGACCCCGTTCGGTGATCTGCAGGTCACCGACCCCGTCGGCACCACGCCGTCGGTCTGGCTGCTGGGCAGCGGCATCGGCCTGCGGCCGACCCCGCTGATCGCCGCCGTGGGCGGGATGCCCGGTTCGTTGTGGTTGCTACCGTCGCCGTTGCCCCGGGTACGCACGATGAAGTCGCTGACACCCGTGTCCTAGATCGGTCAGCCGGCCTGCCCCGATGCGGGTTGAGGAAGGCGCCGCACCCTTGTCTGATGGTGTGGTGAAAGGGCTTCACAAACTTGCCACAGCAAGTGCCGTCCTCGCCCTCGCCGCAGCACTGCTCGGCGTGGGTCCGGCCGGTGCCGCTCCAGCCGGCCCTCATGTGATGCCGTTCGACCCGGTCGCCATCGACGACATCGACGCCCTCCAGCAGATCTACGGTCCCCTGCCTGGGCCCGTGATGCTGGAAGCGGACCCGACCGCCGACGCCCGCTGCGGCCCCGCGGCGCCTGATCCGGTGCCCGACGGTCAGCCGATCAAGGTCAGCATGCCGCCGGCCCCGATCTTCACCGTGGGTGCGATCGCCGCGGCATCCTGGCGAAAGCCCCCGGTGTCGGACGCGACCTGGCGCATGCGGTATCAGGGTCTGATGTGGATGAAGCCGCTCGCCCGGCGCGCCGCGATGGACCGGCAGACGAAGTCGCTGAACGCCCTCGTCAGTCAGGTGCTCGCGTTCCACCGGCAGAATCCGGACCCCGGCGCCAGCAAATACGGCTGGGACGAGGGCACGGCACTGCGCAGGCTGGAGACGGAAAACTGCCTCTTCGCGCTCACCAGGTCGCAGCGGCTCCGTCCCGGCATGGTGGCCGACGCCAGAGTCCTGCGCGGCCCGCGCTACTACGGTCCGCCGAACGCCCCGGTGCACAACCATGGGCTGATGGCCAACATGCAGCTCGTTCGGGCCGGCGACCTCCTCGGGGTGCCGGCCTGGGCGACCGCCGCCACCAAGCGGATCGTGAGCGAGGCACCGAAGGCGTTCTCCGCGCGCGGCATCTCCTACGAACAGTCGTCGATGTATCACGGGATCAACGCCAGGCTCTGGGGCGACGCGGTGACGCTGCTCCGGGAGACGCCCGGGTGGGAGAAGGCGGCCGCCGCCATCGACAAGACCGTTGCCAAGGCCCGCGCCGCCGACAGATGGATGACGGAGCCGGACGGGAAGCTCGTCCAGATCGGGGACTCCGATGAGAACCCCGGCCCCGCATCGACCCTCACGACGCCGCGGGTGTTCCGCGACGACCAGACCGGCTGGGGCATCGGCCGCTGGTCGTGGACCGACCCGAAGGCGATCTACTACACCGTCCGATACGGGCCCGCGCGGTGGGCGCACGGCCAGCACGACCGGGCAGGCGGCGTGACCCTCAGCGCCGCCGGCGTCCGGGTGCTCGTCGGCCCGGGCCGATACAGCTACGGAACCGACAGCTACCACGCCTATCAGCTCTCGCCGAACAGCCACAACGTGGCGGTGCCCGACCGTGGAAAGGTGACCAGCGCCGGCGGCAAAGTCACCGCGAGCGTCTTCCAGGCGCCGGCGCACAACTGGACGGTCCAGGACAAGATGTTCGGGATCGCGCACCTCCGCGGCATCAACGTCAACCGGAACAAGAAGATGATGAAGATCAACGACTCGTTCCCGTCGAAGAACCTGTGGCGGCAGCATTTCCACCTCGCCCCCGGCTGGAAGCTGGTGTCGGGCCGTGCCAACAGCACCAAGCTGGTGTTCGCGCACCCGTCCGGACCCCGGCTCACCATCAACACCACCGGCCGGGTGTCGGGGGTGGTGCAGGGGCTCACCCGGCCGCCGCGAGGCTGGCACTTCCCGAAGATGGGCAGCCGGGTGAAGTCCTACGAGATCGTGATCCGCTCGTACGGGCGATCGTCGCTCACGACCTTCCAGGTCAGCTGACCCAGCCGGGCGACGGTGCAGGTAGCGGCGCGGCCTGCTACTCGGCCTCGTCCTCGGAATGAACGGGGGAGGACGTCAGCAGCTCCAGTTCCCACCGTGCGGCGAACCCGCCGCTGTCCTCGTCGGCCACCAGGTAGGAGCTGACCCGGACGCCGAGGTCCAGCTGGGCGGCGGCGCGCAAGTGCTCAACGAGCTCGTCGACGCTCGAAAGGTAGTGGGTGGCGATCAGCTCAGGCGTCGGCTCGGCGATCGCCTCGTCATCGATCTTGCTTTCCACATCGAACTTGCTTTCCACATCGGTCACCGCGCCAGCGTAGAGCCGAGGGTTGCCCGGCCCGGCGCGCACCCTCCCGCCGCGCCATGCGTCCCGGCCTGCGCACCTGCCGAAATCGGGGTTGCCGCGCACCGCCCGGCAGCGGATAGAGTCCGCGCGCCGATGCGTCACAATCACGGGGAGCTATCCATGGAAAGTCCGGGACCAGAATGGCCGGGTCCGCCCGAGCCGCCCATCGCACCGCCGATGCCCTGGGCCGGCCCCAGCGCACCGCCACCCCCGCAGCCACCGCCGGCCAAGTCGCCGACCCGGCTGATCGCACTGATCGCCACCATCGGGCTGCTGGGCATCGCCTGTGCCGGATCCACGGCGTACGGCGTGGTCAAGGCACTGCGCGCCACGGAGCCCACGGCGCAGCGCAGCCTGAGCGGCGCCGCCGGCCCGGCTGCCTCGTCGACCGCTCCCAGCACGGGCGCCACGAGCTCCGCCCCGGGCCGCCCGGTCGGCGTGACCGGCAAGGTTCCGGCCGGATCGAAGGCGAGCTCCTACCGGGTACGCAAGAACGAGGACCTGGAGCGGCTGTGTGACCGGTGGTACTACCCGAAGTCACCGAAGTACACCGCCGCAGTAGCGCCCCATCCCATCGCGATCAGCGTCAAGGACCGCAAGGACCTGGACTTCCGCACCGCGGAGACGTACCTCACCACCATTCCCTACGATGCCGAGCCCGCGCTGCGGGACGCGTGGCAGCCCAAGGACCCGGCCAAGGTGCAGCTGGTCGCGTGCGTGGACCTGGTCACGATCGGCGCGAAGGTCAAGAGCTGCCGGATCGACAAGCCGAAACCCTCGTCGATCCCGATGAAGGAGGGCCGATACCGCCTGTCCCTCTACGAGGTGGCGACCCGGCGCAAGATCTTCGAGACCCGGCTGACCGGCGAGGACGAGAGCTGCCCGTTCTTCATCCTGATCGGCAGCGACCGGGCGGTCTACAGCGGCCTGGAAGACAACCAACTGGTCGAGGCCCTGCGGCGCTACGTCGAGCAGTGAGCCGGCCGGCATAGCAAGTAAGGCCGGGCCCAGCGGGCCCGGCCTTACATGTTTCCGCTGATGAGGCTGGCGGAGGATACGAGATTCGAACTCGTGAGGGTTTTATCCCAACACGCTTTCCAAGCGTGCGCCCTAGGCCACTAGGCGAATCCTCCGTACGCCAGCTTACAAGACCCGCCGGAGCCGCTTCAGCGGGAGGCCCGCACGGCCCGTCGACCGCGCCAGGTACTCTATCCGCAGCCCCTCGTGCGGCGTCATCTTGTGAACCTCCCCAGGGCCGGAAGGCAGCAAGGATAAGCGAGCTCTGACGGGTGCACGGGGGGTCCTTACGTTCCCGGGGCGTCCACCGGCGCGGGACACAGTTTGTTGTTGTCACACCCTCGACGGAGAATGGCGCGGTCGTCCAGGAGGTGGCAGGAGTGGCACTCGCCCTCTACCGCAAGTACCGGCCCCGGACCTTCGCCGAGGTCATCGGGCAGGAGCACGTCACCGAGCCGTTGTCGCAGGCGCTGCGCAGCGGCCGGCTTCATCACGCCTATCTGTTCTCCGGGCCGCGCGGCTGTGGCAAGACGTCCAGCGCGCGCATCCTCGCCCGCTCGCTCAACTGTGAGCAGGGCCCGACCCCGGAGCCGTGCGGGGTCTGCGCCTCGTGCAAGTCGCTCACCAACGACGGCGCCGGGTCCATCGATGTCATCGAGATCGACGCGGCCAGTCACGGCGGCGTCGACGACGCCCGCGACCTGCGGGAAAAGGCGTTCTTCGCGCCGGCCAGCAGCCGCTACAAGATCTATGTCATCGACGAGGCGCACATGGTCTCGTCGGCCGGCTTCAACGCGCTGCTCAAGCTCGTCGAGGAGCCGCCGGATTACGTCAAGTTCATCTTCGCGACGACCGAGCCGGAGAAGGTCCTCGGCACGATCCGCTCGCGCACCCACCACTACCCCTTCCGGCTGATCCCGCCGGCGGTGCTCCGGCCCTACCTGCAGCAGCTCACCGAGGCCGAGGGCGTGCACGTCGACCCGGCGGTGCTCCCGCTGGTGGTGCGGGCCGGTGGCGGCAGCGCCCGGGACACCCTGTCGGTGCTGGACCAGCTCATCTCGGGGTCCGGACCCGAGGGCGTCAGCTACCCGCGGGCCGTCTCGCTGCTCGGCGTCACGGACGCGGCGCTCATCGACGAGATGTGCGACGCGCTGGCGGCCGGCGACGGCGCGGCGGCTTACCAGACCATCGACCGGGTGGCCGAGGCCGGCCACGATCCCCGGCGCTTCGCCTCCGACCTGCTCGAACGCCTCCGCGACCTGATCGTGCTGCAGCAGGTGCCGGACGCGGTCACCAAGGGCCTGATCGACGGCCCGGCCGACCAGCTTGAGCAGATGGGCGCGCAGGCGACCCGGCTCGGCCCGGCGACGCTGTCGCGTTGCGCCGACATCGTGCACAACGGCCTGGTGGATATGCGCGGCACCACCGCGCCGCGGCTGCTCCTCGAGCTGATCACGGCACGCATGCTGCTGCCGGGCGCGGACGATGCGCACAACGCCCTGCTCCAGCGCTTGGAGCGGATGGAGCGGCGCCTCACGCTGACCACCGATGAGGTCGGCCTACAGCCCGGCACCGGCCAGGAGTCCCCGGCGCAGGCAGCATCCGTGCCGGCTGGTGGCGGCGGTGGCGGCATCTCCGCTGCTCGCGCGGCGGCGGCCGCCGCCGCGCGGCGCGCGCCCTCGGCGGGGTCGGGTCCGTCCGGCTCGCCGGCCGCCCCGGCGCCTGCCGCCGACTCCGCGGGCCCGGTTGCTGCGACGTCAGGCTCGGCGGCTCCGGTCTCTGCCGTGCCCGCGTCTGCTCCCCAGGTTTCCGACGCTGGTTCCGACGCTTCGGATTCGGAGCCGCCGTGGGCGACTTCGCCCCGCTCGTCCGCGGCGCCGGGCGTGCCGGTTCCGAGCTCCGGGATTCCGGCCACTTCCGGGACGGCTTCGACGGCTGCGCATGGTCCTGCTGCTTCCGCCACGCCGGTCACTCATGGGTCAGCTCCGGCGGCGCAGTTCTCGGCCCCGGCGGCTTCGGATGCCTCGGCGACCGCCGGACCGTTCCCGCCAGGTCCCACGTCGGGGGCGCCGGTTTCCGCCGCTCCCGCGCCGTTCTCGGCGACTTCCCCGTCGGCTGGGCCGGTCTCCGCTCCCTCGGCGTCCGCTTCGCCGGTTTCCGCTTCGCCGGTTTCCGCTCCTGCGGCGTCCGCTCCGCCGGCTGCGGCCTTCTCGGCGTCGGCTGCGCCGGTTTCCGGAGCTGCCGCTTCGGGAGCGCCGGTCGGGCGTCGGCCCGAGCCCGCCGGCATCATGCCCGACGCTCCCGAGGATCCTGGCTTCGCCGGTGAGGCCGGGGTGCCCGGGCAGCTGTCCGCGGCGTCGATCCGGGAAGTCTGGCCCGAGATAATCTCCGCCGTCAGCCGCAAGAGCAAGAAGATCGCCGCGCTCGCCCAGGGCGCCACCGTGCGGGACCTCGAGGGTCAGACGGTAGTGCTCACGTTCCGTTTCCCGGCGCACGCCAAGATGGTCGCCGCCGAGCCGGCGTTGATCTCCGACGCGCTCTATGAGGCGCTCGGCGGCCGCTGGCAGATCCGCTGCGACGTCGCGGGCGAGAGCGGTCCGTCGCCGGGCTCGGGCGGTTCTGCCCCACGTGGCCCGCGTGGCGGCCCCGCAGGCCCCGCGCAGCGCTCTCCGCAGTCCCAGGAGGGTCCGTCCCGCCAGGAAGCGGGCCAGACCGCGCCCAGCGGCGCCGGTGCCCTCACGCGGCAGCGGGAGGCGCCGCCGCGCGCCTCGGTCGCCGTCGAGAGCGACTCCGGCGACGAGTGGCCGGAGCCTGCCCGTCCGGGTGGGCTCGCTACGGCCGTGGCCACCCAGGCGACCGAGGTCGCCGCGGTGGACGACGAGGAGTGGCCCGAGCCGGCCCGGCTCGGCGGCCCACAGACCGCCGGTAGTCAGCCTCGGGGCGCCGGCCAGGGCTTCGCCGACCCGAGTATTGGGCAGAGCAACCCTGGCGGCGGTGACGAAGGCCCCGGCGGGCCCGGCGGAGGTCAGGGCTTCAACGGCTCAGGCGAGGGCCAAGCCTCCAGCGGGCCGGGCGGTGGCCAGGGCTTTGGTGAATCCAGCGGCGGCCACGGTCCCGGAGGCCAGGGACTCAGCGGCCCAGGCGGCGGCCAGGGCTTTAGCGGGTCGGCAACCGGCCAGGCAGGCCCAGCCCACCCGGCAGGCGCGGCAGCCGGGACGACAAACGCAGCAGGCGCGGGAGGCGGGGCACCCGGCCCTGCCGGGTCAGGAGGCCTGGCAGGCGGTCACGGCAACGGGATATCCAACCCGGCAGGCGGCCCGACCGGAATAACCAACCCGGCAGGCGGCCCGAGCGGGGCAACCAACCAGGGAAGCGGCCCGAGCGGGGCAACCACTCCGGGAAGCGGCCCGGACGGGTCGGCAAACCCGAGCGGAGGCCCTCGAGGGACAGCCGCCGGAGCCGCAGGCGAGGGAACAGGCCCCGGCGGAGGCTGGCCGGACACGGCAGCCGCCCAGAGCGCCGCCGCGACGACTCGCGACAGGCAAGCACCCCCCAACCCCGGCGACCAGGGCGACCCGAACAGAACAGGCGCCCGCAACAGCGCCCCGGCGGCCGCATCAGGCCCACCCGGCGGCGGGCGACCCCCGTCCAGCGGTCTCGCCGCCGCCCGGGCCGCGGCGGCCGGTGCCGGACGCGGCATCAACGCCGCCCCCGCGAGCAAGACCAGCGCCTGGTCCGACGGCTCCCCGACCGAGGAGGCACCGTACGACCCCGAGTACGACGGCCCGCCCCGGGCCGGAGCGGGCCGTCCGAACGGCGCCGGCCCGGCGTTCGAGGGCTTCGACCCCGGCGACGAGCCGCTCGACGACGTGATCGACGAGAAGACCGCCCGGCAGAGCAGCGAGCAGCAGGCCGTTCAGCTGCTTCGTGACGCCCTCGGGGCGGAGAAGATCAGCGAGTCCTGACCCGGTTCCGTGCCGCGCTCGACGGGCACGGGACAATGGCTGGGACTACCCCCGTTTTAAGGAGCAATGCGATGCGCCCCGGTGGACAGCCGAACATGCAGCAGATCATGAAGCAGGCGCAGAAGATGCAGCAGCAGGTCGCGCAGGCGCAGGCCGAGCTCGCCGAGGCCGAGGTCACCGGTACGGCCGGTGGTGGCCTGGTCACCGTCGTCGTGACCGGGCTGGGCGAGTTCAAGTCCATCAAGATCGACCCGAAGGCGGTCGACGCGGAGGACGTCGAGACGCTGGAGGATCTGGTGCTCGCCGCCATCCACAACGGGTCCGAGGCGGTGCGGGAGCTGACCGAGCAGAAGATGGGTCCGGCCACCGGCGGCCTGGGCGGCCTCTCCCTCCCGGGATTCTGAGCCTGTGTACGAGGGTGCCATCCAGGATCTGATCGACGAGCTGGGCCGGCTGCCGGGCGTGGGCCCGAAGAGCGCCCAACGGATCGCCTTCCACGTCCTGTCCGCCGATCCCGCCGACGTGAACCGGCTGGCCAACTCCCTGCGCAGGGTGAAGGAGCTGGTCCGGTTCTGCACGATCTGTTTCAACGTCGCCGAGTCGGAGCAGTGCCGGATCTGCCGCGACACCCGTCGCAGCAACGAGGTGCTCT
>NZ_QHHV01000315.1:0-4127 GCF_003947245.1 Actinoplanes sp. ATCC 53533
CTGGTGGTCTCCGAGCCCTGCTTGGCGGACTTGTCCTTGAACTGGACCATCCGGCCGGCCTCGCCGAAGCCGGTGATGCAGCTCAGCACCCAGGCGAGCTGCGCGTGCTCGGGGACGTGCGACTGCACGAAGAGGGTGCAGCGCTCGGGGTCCAGGCCCAGGGCGAGCAGCTGCGCCACCGACAACCGGGTGCGATTGCGCAGGGCCACCGGGTCATGCCCCATGGTGATCGCGTGCAGGTCGACGACGCAGTAGAAGGCGTCGGCGGTTTCCTGCATGGCTACCCAGTTGCGGACCGCGCCGAGGTAATTCCCGAGGTGGAATGAGTCGGCGGTCGGCTGGATGCCGGAGAGCACCCGGGGACGGTGGTCGGCGTCGGACATGAGCGCCATTGTGTCAGCTTCGGCGGGCTTTCCGTCAAACGCCCGCCTCCGGATAGTCTGATGTTTGAACGTGTTGACTTATGATCGTTCTTGGTGGAAAGTTGTTCTGGGATTCAGTGTGTCCTCCAGCATCCGCTACGAAAGGTCGCGACGTGAAACTGCTCGTCACGGGAGGTGCCGGGTACGTCGGCAGTGTCACCAGCCGACTGCTGCTCGACGCCGGACACGAGGTCACCGTCCTGGACAACCTCAGCACCGGCTTCCGCGAGGCGGTCGCCCCCGACGCCACCTTCGTGCAGGCCGACATCGCCGAGGCCGGCGGCGTGCTGACCGCGGCGGCGGGCTTCGACGCCGTGCTGCACTTCGCGGGCCTGATCGCCGCCGGCGAGTCGATGAGCCGGCCGGAGCTGTACTGGGACCACAACGTGGTCCGCTCGCTGGCCCTGCTCGACGCCGCCCGCGCCGCCGGGGTGCCGCGCGTCGTCTTCTCCTCCACCGCCGCGGTCTACGGCAACCCCACCGAGCTGCCGATCACCGAGGACGCGGTCAAGGCCCCGACCAACACGTACGGCGCCACCAAGCTGACCTTCGACCACGCGCTCACCTCCGAGGCGTTCGCGCACAACCTGGCCGCGGTCTCGCTGCGCTACTTCAACGTGGCCGGGGCGCTGATCCGGCCCGACGGCACCGCCATCGGCGAGCGGCACGACCCGGAGACCCACCTCATCCCGATCGCCCTGCAGGTCGCCGCCGGTAAGCGCGAGAAGCTGCAGCTCTTCGGCGACGACTACCCGACCGTCGACGGCACCTGCGTGCGCGACTACATCCACGTGCAGGATCTGGCCCGCGCCCACCTGCTCGCGCTCGATGCCGCCACCCCCGGCGAGCACAAGATCTACAACCTGGGCAACGGCAACGGCTTCTCCAACCGGCAGGTCGCCGAGGCGGCCCGCGAGGTCACCGGCGCCGAGCTGCCCGTCGAGGTGGCGCCGCGGCGCGACGGTGACCCGGCGACGCTGGTCGCCTCGTCGCTGCGGGCCCGCGACGAGCTCGGCTGGGTGCCGGAGAAGAACACCCTGGCCGACATGATCGGTGACGCCTGGGCGTTCTACCGCAGCCACGTCGCGTGATCTGATCATGGACATGACTGTTGCGTCCTCCGCCGCCGAGACCTTCCGGAACGCCTACGGCGCCGAACCCACGGGACTGTGGGCGGCGCCGGGGCGCGTCAACCTCATCGGCGAGCACACCGACTACAACGACGGCTTCGTGCTGCCCTTCGCCCTGCCGCAGCACGTGGTGGCGGCCGTGGCGCCCGCCGACACGCCCGGCTGGACGGTCTGCTCGACCTTCGCCCCGGAATCCGTCAGCTTCGCCGCGACGGAGCCCGGCGGGGTCGAGGGCTGGGCCGGCTACGTGGCCGGCATCGTCTGGGCGCTGGGCGACGCCGGCTTCACCGTGCCGCCGGCCCGGATCGCGATCGCCTCGGACGTGCCGCTCGGCTCCGGCCTGTCGTCGTCGGCCGCCCTGGAGTCGGCGGTGCTGACCGCGCTGGTCGAGCTGGGCGGGATGGACCTGCCGGTGGCCGACCGCCCGGCGCTGGCCCAGCGTGCCGAGAACGTGTACGTGGGCGCGCCGACCGGGATCCTGGACCAGTCGGCCTCGATCCGCTGTGTCGAGGGCAAGGCCCTGTTCCTGGACTGCCGGTCGCTGGAGGTCGAGCAGATCCCGTTCGACCTGGCGGCCGCCGGCCTGGCCATCCTCATCATCAACAGCAACGCGCCGCACCAGCACGTCGACGGCGAGTACGGCGCCCGCCGCAAGTCCTGCGAGGAGGCCGCCCGCATCCTGGGCGTGCCGGCCCTGCGGGACGTGACCCCGGCCGACCTGGACGCGGCGCTGGGCAAGCTCGATGACGACGTGATGCGCCGCCGCGTGCGGCACATCGTCACCGAGGACCAGCGGGTGCTCGACACGGTGGAGCTGCTGCGCGCGGGCCGGATCCGCGAGATCGGCCCGCTGATGACGGCGTCACACGCCTCGATGCGCGACGACTTCGAGATCACGGTCGGGCAGGTGGACGTCGCGGTCGAGGCGGCGCTGGCGGCCGGCGCGTACGGCGCCCGGATGACCGGCGGCGGCTTCGGCGGCTGCGTCCTGGCCCTGATCGACGCCGACCGGGCCGCCGAGACCACGGCCGCGGTGGAACGCGCGTACGCCGAGCGGGGTTTCACCGCGCCGACCACCTGGTCGGCCACGCCCGGCCCGGGCGCCGCCCGGCTGTCCTGAATCGGCGTGACCCGTCCCGGCGGGGAGCACACCATGCGACGACGCAAACGGCCCCGTCCCGGTCTTCAACGCACCGGGACGGGGCCGTTTGCGTCGTCCTACTGCGCCTCGATGATCATCCCGGCGCCGACCGTGCGGTTGGACGACTCGTCGATCAGGATAAAGCCGCCCGTGGTGCGGTTCCGGCGGTACTCGTCGGCCAGCAGCGGCACCGTGGTGCGCAGCTTGACCCGGCCGATCTCGTTCAGGCCCAGCTGCGGCGCGTTCTCGTCGCGGTGCAGCGTGTTCACGTCCAGCTTGTACTGCAGGCCGCGAACCACCGTGCGGGCCGTCCGGGTGGTGTGCTTGATGGTGTATTTCGCGCCGACGCGCAGCGGCGCCGTCTCGTCCATCCAGCAGATCATCGCCTCGATGTCCTGGGCGACCGCCGGCGCGTTGTGCGGCCGGCAGATCATGTCGCCGCGGGAGATGTCGATCTCGTCGGTCAGCCGGACCGTCACCGACATCGGCGGGAACGCCTCGGCGACCGGGCCGTCCGCGGTGTCGATCGCGGCGATCTTGCTGGTCATCCCGGACGGCAGCACCATCACGTCGTCGCCGGGCTTGAGCACGCCCGAGGCGACCTGGCCCGCGTAGCCGCGGTAGTCGGTGACGACCGTGGACTGCGGGCGGATCACGTACTGCACCGGGAAGCGCACGTCGACCAGGTTGCGGTCCGAGGCGATGTGCACGTGCTCCAGGTGGTGCAGCAGCGACGGGCCCTCGTACCAGGGGCTCTTCTCCGAGCGCGAGGCGATGTTGTCGCCCTCCAGCGCCGAGATCGGGATGACCGTCAGGTCCGGCGCGTCGAGCTTGGCCGCGAACGAGGTGAACTCGTCGGCGATCTTCTCGTAGACGCCGCGGTCCCAGTCGACCAGGTCCATCTTGTTGACGCAGAGCACCAGGTGCGGAACCCGCAGCAGGCTCGTCAGGAAGGCGTGCCGCCGGGACTGCTCGACCAGGCCCTTGCGGGCGTCGACCAGGATCAGCGCCAGGTCGGCCGTCGAGGCGCCGGTGACCATGTTGCGGGTGTACTGGATGTGCCCCGGGGTGTCGGCGATGATGAATTTGCGCCGCGGCGTCGCGAAGTAGCGGTACGCCACGTCGATGGTGATGCCCTGCTCCCGCTCGGCCCGCAGGCCGTCGGTGAGCAGCGCCAGGTTGGTGTATTCGTCGCCGCGGGCGGCGCTGACCGCCTCGACCGCCTCGAGCTGGTCGGAGAAGAGCGACTTGGTGTCGTAGAGCAGCCGGCCGATCAGGGTCGACTTGCCGTCGTCGACGCTGCCGGCGGTGGCGAACCGCAGCAGATCCATGTTGCGGGCCGGTGTGGCCTCGGGCTCCAGCACGGACTGACTCATCAGAAGTACCCTTCCCGCTTGCGGTCTTCCATGGCCGCCTCGCTGACCTTGTCGTCGC
>NZ_QHHV01000316.1:0-8030 GCF_003947245.1 Actinoplanes sp. ATCC 53533
TTCAGCTCGCCCGACGGCGCCAGGTACGGCACCAGCGAGACGTGCAGGTAGAAGACGTGATCCCGGCCGATCTCGTGGCGCACCTGGCGGATCGCCTCCAGGAACGGCAGTGACTCCATGTCACCGACCGTGCCGCCGACCTCGGTGATCACCACGTCGGGTATCCGGCCGAACTCGTCGGGAGCGGCCATCGCGAAGATGCGCTCCTTGATCTCGTTCGTCACGTGCGGGATGACCTGCACGGTGTCGCCGAGATATTCGCCGCGGCGCTCCTTGGCGATGACGGCCGAGTAGATCTGGCCCGTGGTGACGTTCGCCTTCGCGGACAGCGCCCGGTCCAGGAACCGCTCGTAGTGCCCGACGTCGAGGTCCGTTTCCGCACCGTCCTCGGTCACGAAGACCTCGCCGTGCTGGAACGGGTTCATGGTGCCGGGGTCCACGTTGAGGTAGGGGTCGAGCTTCTGCATGACGACCCGCAGTCCCCGAGCTGTCAGCAGATTGCCGAGGCTGGAGGCGGTGAGGCCCTTGCCCAGCGAGGAGGCGACGCCCCCGGTGACGAAGATGTGCCGCGTCTCGCGCACTGTTGCTGCCAAGGCCTGCTCCCGTGGTCGGTCAGATGCGATCGTGCAGACCGGCGCTGGAAGGCGCCATCCACGGGATTCCACGGTAACACCACCACCGCTGCCCGCACGTTCGGGCTGGTCGTCACGCGTGTCCCCGGCATGGTTAACGCACGGTCACGCCCGCCGAGTCGGATTTGTCGCCCGGCTCCCCGGTCACCGGGCCGGGCCGCATCGACCGCCCCGGGCCGCCCGGGCCGTCGGTGCCACCCTCCGGACGGGTCCGGTCGGCGGCATGGCTGAGCACCCGCAGCGTGGTCAGCACCAGCAGCGGCACGGCCACCGCCGCGGCCGCGCCCGCCACCGCGAACGCCGCGCCGCCGAGCACCCCGGCGATCATCGTCGCGACGGTGGTGCCCGCCAGCGCCGCGCGCAGCGCCGGGTGCAGACCGAAGACCCGGTTGAGGCCGCCCCAGGGCGAGAACTGGCTGAAGGCGAGCATCAGGACGCCGGCGAGCACCAGCAGCGTCAGCGGGCTGTCCAGGGCGTGCCCGTTGGAGGTCGCGGCGCGCTGGATGGCCGGGCCGGCCGTACCCTCGCCCAGGGCCGTCAGGGCCCGGCCCAGGCTGCCCTGCTCGAGCTCCGGCCGGCGCAGGTCCAGCACGGCGAAGCCGATGGTGACCGCGAGGCCGGCGAGCGCCGCCCAGGCGAAGCGCGGGAACGTCAGCCAGCCACCGGCGCTGATCGCGGCCGCCACGCACACCCCGGCGGTCACGGCGATCGCACCGACCGGATCCGCGCCCAGGTACGGGCTGCCGACCATGACCACCGCGACGCCGCCGACCAGCACCACCACCACCGGACGCCAGGGCCGGCGCACCCACTGGGCCACGCAGCCGGCGGCGAACAGCATCCCGGCCACGAAGACACCCAGGCCGACGCTGCCCACGCCGGAATACCGCGACCCCTCGATCGCCGAGTAGCCGGCGACGCCGTTGAGCTGGAGCTGCGCGCCGGTGAGCAGGTCAAAGCCGACCACCGCGGCGCCGAGGGCGCTGACCACGCCCATCGGCCACAGGGTGCGCGGATAGCGCGGCGCGAGACGCACCCCGGCCGTGCCGACAGCCATGAGCGCGAAGGTCAGCGCGGCGAAGACGATGCCCGGCCGCCCGGCCCGCCACCACGGCGCCGCGTCGGCGACCAGGGCCGCCGGGATGGCCAGGGCCACCGCGATCAGCAGCACCTCGACGCCCAGCACCAGCGGCCGCGGCGCGGCGGCCGGCCCGGTCGGGCCGGCATGCCGCCGGGCCCGGATCAGCAACGGCACGACCAGCAGGAAAACCGCCAGCTGTACGGCGGCCAGCCCGGTGAAGAACGCCCCGGCGATGCCGAGCTGCGCGCCGGCGCGTTTGTCCGCGTTGTTCGCGCCGCCGACGGCCTCGGCCGGATCCGCCGGGCGCCCCGGCACCGAACGGGCGCTGAAGCCGCTGAACAGGCCCTCCGGCGGTGGCCGGCCCAGGGCGGTGAGCACGGTCGGCGCCAGGTCGATCAGCTGCAGGTAGCCGTCCCGGCCGGTGCCGGTGGAGGTCAGCCAGCCGCCCTGCCAGCCCGGGCCCTCGGCGATCGCCACGTGCAGCCGCGAGGTGGTGTCGGTGTCCGAGACGCCCGCGACCATGATCAGGGAGCGCGCGGGGCGCGCGGCGACGACCCGCGCCAGCGTGGCATCGGCCCGGGCGACCAGGGACTGCCTGGCGGCGCCGGAACCGGAGATGGTGCCCAGGTCCACCACGCTGAGCACGCAGTCCGAGAGCAGGCGCCTGGGGTCGTCGGGCAGGGTGGCCACGTACCGGTCGACGCGCCCGAACGGCCGGGCCGCCGCAACAGCCGCACCCGGACCGACGGCCACGGTGCACCGCACGGATTCGGCGAGAGCGCCCGGCAGGGCACCGTAGGGCTGGCTGTCCTGGTTGGCGCGGACCACACCTGCGAGGCCGGGCAGGTTGGCGCCGAGGGCGTCGGGCTGGGTGAGCGCGGGCTCCACGGCCGGGCACTGGCCGGTGACCCGGGTGTTCGCCCAGATCGCGTAGTTGCCGGCGCCGGCGGTGAGCCAGCCATCCGCCGGGCAGGTGGTGGAGTGCGCGGACCGCACCGAGAGCCAGCCGATCGAGCCGCGGGTGGCCTCCTGCCAGAGCGCGGGGGTGCGCTCCGGGTCGAGATCCTCCCAGCGCAGGCCGGCCGCGCCGGCCATGATGACGTAGTCGGCGGTGTCCTGCGGCGAGCCGGTGGCCGGCCGCACGGCGAGCGCGGCGATGCTGGCGGCCGCGGCGAGCACGATCAACAGGTACGGCAACCAGGTCCGTCCCCGCCGCGCCCTCGACGGCGGCGCGGAGTCCGGCCTGATGCCGCGGCGCAGCGTGTCCCGCACCCGCGCGGGCCAGCCCGCCGTGCCGGTGGCCGCTTTGCCGGTGGCCGCCTTGCCGGTGGCCGCCTTGCCGGTGGCCGCCTTGCCGGTGGCCGCCTTGCCGGTGGCCGCCTTGCCGGTGGCCGCCTTGCCGGTGGCCGCCTTGCCGGTGGCCGCCTTGCCGGTGGCCGCCTTGCCGGTGGCCGCTTTGCCGGTCGCCGTGCTGGGCTTGCCTGCGCCGGCTGGCTCGGGTGTGGTGCTGCCGGGGGTCGGGTCGCTCACCCCCGGCCTGCCCGTGCGGCAGTGGTCACTGACGCGTATGCGGCGATGACGTCGGCGACGGTGTCCTGCTCGGTCGGCCAGGTCGCCGCCTGCCGAGGGCCGCGGGCCGCATACTCCGCCCGCCTCGCCGGGTCGGCCAGCAGCCCACGCACGGCGGTGTCCAGCGCGTCCACGTCACCCGGCGGGATCAGCACCGCGGCGTCGCCGACCAGGCCGGGCAGCCCGCCCACGGCGGTGCTCACCAGCGGCACCCCGGCGCGCAGCGCCTCCTGGGCGAACAGCTGCCGGGCCTCCCAGTCGCTGGTGATCACGGCCAGGTCGGCGCCGGCCAGCAGGTCGGGCACGTCGGTGCGGTGCCCGAGCAGATAGAGCTTGGCGCGCACCTCCGAGGCGCGCTGGGCCAGCTGCATGTAGCTGGGCCCGGACCCGGCCACCACGACCATCGGCGGCGGTGTCAGCTCCCGCCAGCGGGCGGTGGCCTCGATCAGGACGTCGTAGCGCTTCTGCGGGTGCAGCCGGCCGACCGAGACGATCAGCGGGACGTTCGGGGCGATCCGGAACTCGGCGCGCACCGCGGCGCGGCTGCGTTTGGGCGCGACCGGGGCGGGCGCGGCGACGGCGCCGAGGCGGGCGTTGCGGGCGCCCAGCGACCCGGCCCGCTCGACCAGGTCCTCGGAGGCGCCCAGGGTGAGCGTGGCGGCCCGGGCGACGATCCGCTCGACCAGCGCCGAGGCCTGCCCGCGCAGGCCGCGGGCGAGGACCGCGTTGTGCCAGGTGACCACCAGCGGCGCGGCGGGCCGGGCCAGCGAGACGACGAACGCCGCCCGCAGCCCGTGCGCGTGCACGACGTCGACCTCCCGGCCGCTCAGCGCCTTGCGCATGGCCCGGATCGCGCCGGAGTCCTGCGGGCCGGGGCTGGCCGGGATCTCCACCGCGGCGAACTCCGCGCCGGCCGCGGCGAAGCCGAACAACTCGTCGGTCGCGGCGGGCCCGCACACCAGCACCCGGCAGCCGGCGGCGATCAGGCCGCGGGCCAGTGAGGCCACGTGCTGGCCGACGCCGCCGGTGCTGGAGCCCAGCACCAGTGCGACCGAGCCGTGCCACGTCATCGCCCGCGCTGCGTCGGTCACGTTGCGCCCTTCCCGTCCGATGATGGCTTCCGGTGCATCCGCCCGGCCACGGTGGCGACCAGGGGCCGCAGGTCGTGGCGGTCCAGCGGGTAGGTCACCGCGAAGAAGACGACCGCCACCACGACACCGCCCAGCATGCCCGAAAGCAGGCTCGCCCAACCTGCCGGGGTCGGGCCGAGCGCGTGCCGCAGGCCCTCGACGACAGCCCACCCGGCCAGTCCGGCCGCGACCGCCGCCACGATACCGACGCCGGCCGCGCGCGGCAGCCCGGTCAACGCTCCGGCACCGGCCCGGCGGCGTACGGCGGCGACCAGCAGCGCACCCAGGGTGAGCATGCCGACGCTGTTGGCCAGGGCCAGCGCGAGCACCCGGTCGTCGCCGGGCAGCACGGCGGTCAGGATCAGGGCGGCCCCGGCGGCGACCGCCCAGCCCGTCGCGGTGGCCGCGGCGGCCGAGGAGGTCGCGCCGCGGGCGTAGAGCGCGCGGGAGAGCAGCGCGAACAGGGCGTACCCGAGCAGGCCGGGGGCGAATCCGGCGATGCCGGGCGCGGCCTGCGGCGTGCCCAGCAGGGCCGCGACCGGCCCGGCGACGGCGACCAGCGCGGCGCCGCCGAGACAGGCCAGCAACACCACGGTACGGGCGGTGCCGGCCAGCGCCGCGCGGTAGCCGTCCTCGTCGCCGCGCTCGGCCGTCGCGGACAATGTCGGATAGGCGGCAGTGGCGAGCGGCACAGCCAGCACCGCCCACGGCAGCAGATACAGCGCCTGGGCCAGGTTGAACCGGGTCAGATCGCCGTCCCCGGTGGCGAGGGCGAGCACGACGACGACCATGAGCTGCTGGGAGCCCACGGTGACCGCGCCGGCCCAGCCGAGGCGGACCACCTGGCGGCCCGCGTCGCCGGGGAAACGCACCGTCGGGCGCAGCCGCAGGCGCAGGCCGCGCAGCGGGACCAGCAGGCAACCGCTGAGCACCACCACGCCCAGGGTGGTGCCCAGGGACAGCGCCAGCTCGCCGCCGGTGGTCAGCCCGCGCAGACCGGTGCCGCGGCCGTCCACCAGCGCGTACGTGAGGTAGGCGGACATGACGGTGACGCTGGACAGCAACGGGGCGAGCACCGGCCAGGCGAAGCGGTGGTGGGCCTGCAGCACCCCGGTGAGCACGATGCCGACCCCGTACAGGGGCAGTTGAGGTGCGAAGACGCGCAGCATGCGCGTGCCCACCTCGGCGGCGTCATCCGGCAGGCCGAAAAGGCCGACGATCGGCCCGGCCGCCAGCGCGACCACGATCGCCAGCGGTACGAGCAGCAGCAACGTCCAGGTCAGCAGCGCCGACGCGACGGCGTTGACCCGCTCGCGGTCGCCGGCCGCCACCGCCCCGGCCAGCAGCGGCACCACCAGGCTGGCCAGCGCCCCGCCCGCGACCAGCTCGAAGACGATGTTCGGGACCGTGTTCGCCGCGCTGTAGAGGTCGCCGAGCGAGTTGTCCCGCACCGTGCTGATGAACACCACCGTGCGGCCGAAACCCGCGATGCGCGCGAGCACGGTGAGCCCGGCGATGAGCGCCGCCGCCCCGACGATGCGCCCGATCCTGGAGCGTGGCGCGGGTACCGTTCCGGTCATTCCGGCGGCCGGCGGCCCAGCGCGTCGAGCTCGCGCAGCCACGGCGTGTCCTGGATGACCTTGGTGAAGCTGACCTTCTCGCTGGCCGCGGTGAGCGCGACCAGCACGGTCAGGGCGACGGCCCGCCCGGCCGGCCCGGTGCGGGCGGCGAGCGCCACCCCGAGCAGCGCGCCGAGCGCGTTGGCGCCCGCGTCGCCGAGCATGATCTCCTCGCCGAGATCGGCCGGCAGCAGGGCCGCGCCCGCGCCCAGCGTCCCCGCGGCCACCCCGCCGCCACGGCCGGCGGCCAGCGGGACGCCGATCAGCGCGCCGGCCTTCAGCGCCCGTCCGGGGCGCAGGTCGAGCAGGTTGAGCAGGTTCGCGGTGCCGGCGATGACGCCCGCGCCGAGCAGCACGTCGGTGGTGCGGCGCACGGCTCCACCCCGGCGGCGGCCCCGGTGGGCGCGCACCCGCGGGTCGGCGGCGAGCAGCGCGGCGGCGGCGAGCCCGGCGGCGCCCACCCCGGCGATCTTGACGAGGCCGCTGGTGACCCGCCCCTCGCGCAGCGCGCCGAGGTGCCCGGCGAAGCCCTTGGCGGCCTTCTGCTCGGGCCGGTTGCCCACAATGTCGTCATAGAAGCCGACGGCGCCGGCGGCGGCACCCGCGGTGACCACGGCGGCGGTCGCGGCCGGGCCGTCGGCACCGAGCGCGGCACCCACGGTGGCGCCCACGGCGAGCGCGGGACCACCCGCCAGGGTGACCGTGCGGCCGTGGAAGTTCGTCCGCCGCAGCTCGGCCGCACGCGGATCATGACGGATCCAGGCCAGGGCAGCGCGGGCCGCCAGGGCCCCGGAACCGAACGACTTCACGCCCTTGCCCGCCATGTGGATGCACTCCTGCCTCGCCGGGCCGCGCCCCTCGGCGACCGACCGCCGAGTCTAGGCGGTGCCGTCTCCCGGGCGGGCCCGCACCGCCCGGGAGCGTCGGCTTTCCGGCGGCCTTGGGCTATCCGGCGGCCTCGGCTATCCGGCGGCCTCGGCTATCCGGCGGCCTTGGGGACCTGGGAGGTGGCGCCGGCTGAGAGGCCGTACTGTCCGACCTTGCCGGCGACGAGTCGCTCGATGACGGTCATCGCGGTGGCGAGCTGGCCCTGGTCGGTGCTGACGTAGTCCACCGTGGAGATGCTCTGGACCAGTTTCGGGTCGCCGCGGATCTCGGCGACCAGGTTGCCGTCGCCGATGCCCTGGCCACCGACCACCAGCGGCCGGTTCTCGGCGAACTGGGCGGCCAGGGTGACCGCGTTCTGGTTCTTCTTGGCGGCGTCGCGGTCGACCGGCGGCAGGCCGGAGACCACGACGGTGGCCTCGGCGCCGGGCACGATCTTGTCGGAGACGTTGATATAGCCGGGCTCGGTGTAGGCGGTCAGCACTGCGGTGAGGTCGCCGGCCGTCACGGGCTGGGCCTTCTGCAGCAGGGCGAGGGCGAGCAGCGCGCTGGAGGTCTCGACCCCGTCGCTGTTGACCGGCAGACCCTCGGCCTGCACGGTCGGCTGCGTGGCTTTGTTGGCGAGGTCCAGCAGCTCGAACCCGTTCGCCGGGTCGAGGAACTTGTCCTGCACGGTGACCGTGCCGGTGATCGTGGCCCCGGCGACCTTGAGCATCGCGATGGTGCCCTCGGCGTAGTCCTGGCCGGTGGGCATCACCACGACGAGGATCTTGCGGCCGGTGAGCTTGCCGTTGAGCAGCCCGGGCGAGATCTGGGTGGCGAACTCCTGGGTGCGGCTCAGCTCATCGCGGTATTGATTCGCCTGGTCACGATAGTTGCTGTTGTCCTTGCTCAGCGCGTCCACGCGGTCCTTGAGCGTGTCGACGACCGGCCCGTTGAGCGCGGCGGTGCCGACCACCAGCCCGATCGCCAGGGCGAGGAAGACCGCGGTGAGCGACACCACGTGGTACCGGAAGTTGATCACGCCAAAGCCTCTGAGTCACTCGCGGATTAGAAGAGCTGTCCTAACTGGAAGACCAGATTGTCCCACCACTCGGACATCACGGAGAGATAG
>NZ_QHHV01000317.1:0-10351 GCF_003947245.1 Actinoplanes sp. ATCC 53533
CCAGGGAGGCCATCAGGACCACCAGGCGTGCCATGTGGGGCACCCGCCGTGGCAGTGGGTCGGGGCTGATCAGCACGGCGAAGAACAGGTACCCGGACAGCAGGAAGTGCAGGTACAGCGCCAGGTGCGCGGGATGGTTGCGCAGCGCGTATTCGTAGGCGTCGGAGAAGTACATGACGTACAGGCCACCGACCCAGAGCACCGCGGCGATCACCGGGTTGGTGAGCAGCCGCACCGGCCGCGAGTGCAGGGCGGCGACGATCCAGGCCCGCGCCCCGGGGTAGCGCCGGTCGGTTGTCGCCGGCAGCGCCCGCAGCGCGAGGGTGATCGGGGCGCCGAGGACCAGCAGGATGGGTGCCAGCATGGCCAGCAGCATGTGCACGACCATGTGCGCGCTGAACAGCACCGGCGCGTAGCGGGCCAGGCCACTGCCGGTGGCGACCAGCACGACCAGAACCCCGGCCAGCCAGGACAGGGTCCGGTGGGCAGGCCACGGGGTGCCGTTGCGCCGCAATCGTAGGACCGCAGCCAGGTACAGCCAGGCGCCGACCATGCACGCGGTCGTGAAGAGCAGATCGGGCCGCCAGTCCAGCAGGAACGACGCGGGCGTGGGCGCGTCGGGCATGCGGTAGCCGAGCAGTGCGTCCGCCGGTGTCAGATCGGAGACCGACAAGGCCCCCGGCGGCTGTGCCCGGGACAGGCCCACGGCCACGCCGATGGTGGCGGCCATGATGACGACTTCGACGACGGCCAGCTTGATGAACGCCGACCGGTTGTCGGCCAGCTTCGGCAGGGTGGATTGCCGGTGCCACCAGCCGATGCCGCCGAGCACGGCGAGTGCGAGCAGCTTGGCCTGCAGCAGGGAACCGTAGCCCTGCCCGGCGAGGTTGGCGATCGAGCCGACCCGCAACCAGGCGTTGATCAATCCCGAGATCGCGACCGCGGCGAAGCAGAACACCGCGATCGCGCTGAACCGGCGCGCGGCGACCTCTAGCCCGTCAGGACACCACCGGGCGTGCAACACCAGCGCGGCCAGACCGCCTACCCAGATCGTCGCGAACAGGATGTGGGCGGCCAGGCTGGTGGTGGCCGTGGCGTGGTCCAGCGAGGAGGCGGCGTGCCCGGCGAACGCGGCCGGGACGATGCCCGCAGCCGCAGTTGCCAATGCCAGTAGGAGCAGCCACGGCCGCACGGCCAGCCAGGCACAGCCGAACACCACCAGGCCCGCGACCGCGGCGATCAGCTGCGCACGTCCCTGCGGCACATACAGGGCCGTGTTGACGACCAGCCGGGCGCTCAGTCCGGTCACGGCACGGCCGGTCAGATCAGCGGTGACGAACAGGACCTGCAGCGTGGCCGCCACCGTCCACACCAGTGCGGCCACCGCCGCGACCCGACTGTGCCGCCACGCCGCAACGGACAGCGCGCCGTCGTCACCGCGCGGGCTGTACACCAGCGCGCCCAGCAGAGATCCGACCGTGAGCACGGCCGCGACTTCAGCGACCAGACGCAGCCCGGGCAGCGCCCACGCCACGGCCACCGCGCCGTCGGCGAGCCCGCTGTCGCGCCTTACGCCGCCTCCGACGACCAGCGACAACACCGTAGCCCCAGCAGCGACCACGACCACGATGAGCGCGACGCGGACGATCACGCGCCGCCGATCACCCGCAAGTGTGTCCACGGAAGCCATCGTTCGGCCCGCCTATCCGCCGGACGGTGGACGACGCCGACGACCGGCCACCAGCACCCCGCCGACGACGAGCGCCACCACGGCGACCGCGCCGACGATCCACCCCCAGCCGGAGCCACCGTCGTCGCTGTCCGCGGCCACGGGGGCGGCGGCGACCGTACTCGCCGCCGACGGTGCCGGCGCAGCGGCCGATGGCGACGCCGCCGACGGGGAGACGCCGTCCTGCGGCTGCGGCTGCGTAGTCAGCCGGAACGACAGCTTTCCCGCGATCGGGTGACCATCCGCGGACACCACCCGGTAGGCCGCGGTGTACGTACCGGCGGACAGGTCAGCGGGCATCGGCTGGGTCACGACCGCCCCGGCGGTATCCGCATCGCCGAGGTCGACGTTACGGCCCGCTGAGCTGAGAGGGCTATAAGTGCGCTTATGCCTGTTTCGTAGACTGGGTGCGTCTTCGGTGCTTTCGCTGCGCGTGTCGCCGTTCGAGTTATCGAGGTTGTTCGATGATGTCGCTGATCGCGACGGGTTCGTCGCAGTGGGGGCACGGGCCGCCGAGGTCGAGGCGGGTGCAGGGGGTGTGGCAGTCGTGGCACCACTGCTGGCCGAGGTAGCGGGTGTCGCAGCGTGGGCATTGATAGACGGTGATGGCCCGCCGGTTGGTGGCCGGCGCGATGATGGTGGTGGCCGGCTGGGGTTGCGGGTGACGGGCGCGCCAGGCGGCTTGGCGGCAGGCGGGGGTGCAGTAGCTCTGACGGCGGATCGGGGTGAACGGCTGCCGGCAGGTGGGGCAGGTTGCGGTCCGGGCGCCGTTGTCGTTACGGATGTCGTTACGCGACGGTGGCATCGGCGTGCCCGGCCGGGGCCGGGGCGAGCGCGAACAGGCCGGGTTGGTCCTCGGTGAGCACGCCCCGGGTGACCAGGCGGTTGAGTTTGGCGCGCAGGCCTTCGGTGTGGTTGGCGGTGACGCCGATACCGAGAGCACGGCAGATGTCCTTGGCGCGCAACTGCTGCTCGGCGGTGGTGAACACGGCGAGGATCTGCTGGTAGGTGGGGTTACCCGGACCGGTGCCGGCGCACTGGCCGTCGTCGGTGTGCCCGGCCAACCGCAGCAGGGTGTTCCGGGTGGTCGCCAGCTCGGCCAGCTCGGTCTCGAGCGCGGTCAACTGCTGCGACAGCGCGCTGATCTGCCCGCGGAGTTCGTCCGCGGCTACGCCCGCGACGCTTTCCCGAGCGGTGATCACTTCCAGGATCGGTGCCGGGTTCACGTGGCCCGCCAGCTCGGCGTGGCGGTGCCGGACAGCCTGCGGAGAAGGTTCGCGGTGGCCGCCCACCAGGTCCGCGACTCGCTGGACGCCTCCCGGATCTCATACTCGCGCACGAGGCGGCGGTGCAGCATCAACGTGCCGTTTACCTGCTCCACAATCCACCGCTTCGCGATCGGCACGAACCCTGCCCGGCTGTCGGACCGTAAGACCTGTTCGACGTCGATACCGCGCACCGCACCGTGGATCGCGACGTCGTCCTTGAACCCGGCGTCGACCCACGCCTTGGTCACCGTCGAGGTGTGCGCGACGACCCGGTCGAGCAACCGGACACCGATCTGGTTGTCGGTGGCCGACGCCGCCATCACCACCACCGCGATGATCAGGCCCAACGCGTCTACCGCCAGGCCCCGCTTCCGGCCCGGCACCCGCTTGGCGGCATCTTTGCCGGTCGTGGCGGCCGGGACGTGGTTCGCCGCACGCACCGACTGGGTGTCCAACGCCACCGCGGACGGGTCCTCGGCCCGGCCGGCCTTCTCCCGGACCTGGCACCGCAGCAGATCATGAATCACCTGGTCGGTGCCGTCGTCACGCCACAGTCCGAAGTAGTAGTACACCGCCGACCACGGCGGCAGGTCATGCGGCAACAGCTGCCACTGGCAACCGGTCCGGTTCTGGTAGAACAGCGCGTTGACGATCTCCCGCATCTCGTAGCGGCCTTCATGACCCGACGGGGACGGACGTTTCGCCTTCCACGCCCGCAGGAACGGATCGATCAACGCCCACTGCCCGTCAGAGAGATCAGTCGAGTACGCCCTACGTTCCATGACCAGGCCCTACGCACCACCGCCGCCCGGGTATCAGCCAGGCCGCAACGTTCACGACATCGAGCGACGACGCAACCCCCGAAAGACGTCTAAAGCTCACTCAACGTATGAAGCAGTCATAGCCGAACTTATAGCCCTCTGAGACGCACGGTGGTGAAGTCGTCCTGCAACTTCTCATTGAACGTGAGCCTGAGCTCGGCAGGCGCGGCCGACAGCACGGCGCCGTCCTTCGGGTTGGACGACTTCAGCGCGGCATGGGCGGCCGCGATCGAGGCCGGCCAGCCGACGGCAAGGATCACTCCGGCCGCCGCCGCGGCCCGCAACGTCCAGCGAGGCGACTTCACGATACGCAACCTTTCCCTACCGGCCATTCAGTCGCTGAGCCAGGGGTCGATCGTTCCCCTGCCACCACACATGTCACCTGGCCGGGGCAGGTGTCCGACCATCGCCAGCAGTGCGGTCCTTCAGGGACGCGAGCTGCTGTCCACGGAGGTGTTGCCGTCGCGTGTTGAACGGCGGGCCGCGTCCCGTCCCACGTCACATGGGCGCCGATGCTGGCAATGGCTACCGGCGTCCGCGTTTTCCGGGGTCGGCACAGACTGATCACGAGCGAGCGCCGCAGCGCCGGCGCCAGCTGAGGACCTTGGCCCCGCCATCGTCCGCGACCGGTTGCACCGCCGCGGCCCGCGCCTGACCGAGCTGTTCGCGCAAGGCCTCGATGAGATGGCGGCGCTCCTCAGCGCGGGCCCGCGCCTCCCGCGCCGAGGCCTGGGCTTCCGTCGTCTCGGCGCGGACACCGGCCAGTTCCGCGCGACGATGCTCGTCGGCGGCATCCAAGGCGGCGACCTGCGCCTGCAGCGTCTCCACCAGTCCCTCAAGGTGCGCTACCGCAGCGCCGCGCCGCGCAGCCGGGCGAGCGGCGAACGAACGTCGTCCACCGGCACGGTAGACGGATCCGGTAGCGGGTTGTCGGACATCACGTGCTCCTTCTCATCGTCCGGGCCGTTACGGCGATCGCGGCGGCGACAGCGAACGCCGTATCAAGCGGCCCCTCGGGAGACAGCCTGACGGCGGCGATAGTACGAGCCGATCCTTGACGGCGGCTGTGAGCCGGCCCGCGGATCCGCCACCGGCGGCTCGCGTCGTCACCGCGCTGGCAGGACAAAGACGGAGCGGGCTTTCATTGCCAAGTTTTGCACGTATGGCAATGAGTGCATACTTACGCGGGATGCTGCGAGCAAAGGGTGGGGAAAGTGGGCGCTGGACACGATCACGGGCAGACAGCGGTACGGGCCGGACAGCGTCACCGCGGGCGGCTGTGGGGGGCCTTCGCGCTGCTGGCCGTGTTCATGGTGGTGGAAGCGGTCGCGGCGTGGGTGACCGGGTCGCTGGCGCTGCTGTCGGACGCCGGGCACATGTTCACCGACGTGCTCGGCCTCGGCATGGCCCTGGCCGCGATCTACGCCGCGAGCCGCACTAACACCGACCCGCAGCGCACCTTCGGCACCTATCGGCTCGAGGTCCTCGCCGCACTGGCCAACGCCGTCCTGCTGTTCGGAGTTGCGATCTATGTGCTCGTCGAGGCGGTACGCCGGTTCAGCGAACCCCCCGAGGTGCTGGCTGGACCCATGATGATCGTCGCGGTCGCGGGACTGCTCGCCAACGTGGTCGCGTTCCTGCTGCTGCGCTCCGGCGCCAAGGAAAGCCTCAACGTGCGCGGCGCCTACCTCGAAGTTCTCGGCGACCTGCTCGGCTCCGTCGGCGTCATCATCGCCGCGGCGGTCATCGCGGTGACCGACTGGTGGTACGCCGACCCCATCATCGCCGTCGCCGTCGGCCTGTTCATCCTGCCCCGCACCTACCAACTGGCCCGCGCCGCCATCCGGGTCCTGGTGCAGGCAGCACCCGAACACATCGACGTGCCCGCGGTGCAGACCACGCTGGCCACCGTGCCGGGGGTGGCGCAGGTTCACGACCTGCACATCTGGACACTCACCTCCGGCATGGACGTCGCCTCGGCCCACCTGCGCCTGGGCGACGGCGCCGACACCGCGCAGGTGCTGGCCGCCGCCCGCACCGCACTGGACGAGAAGTTCGGCATCGACCACGCCACCCTGCAGGTAGAACCCGCCGACGCCGGGGGTGTGTGCCACCCGGCCGGCTGGTGAGGTTGCCATCGAGCCTACGGAGCGCGGGCAAGGCCCTGCTCGACGGCCGGCGCGGACACGCCATCGCCGGACGATCGCGTCGGTTGACCGTTCGCCCATTCTCCGGCCGTATCGTCTCCACGCAACGGTTCAGGTGGTCGTGCTGGCGGACTCGCGGGCTATTGCACCCTCAGACTTTATACAGATTCGTCCGTTAAAGTGCGCATAGTGCAGGTTGTCCGTGCAGTCGCTTGCGATGTGGTCAACGTCTTGAGACGCGACGCCGCCATAGTCGTTGTGCTTGAGGGCGGCCGGCGCGGATCGATGCACCCGACTGCGGGAGGCCCGGGACGATGGCCTGCTGACGTGCGAGCTGGGAGGCGGAGGACCATGGGGCGCAGAGCGGCGGGTTTCGTCCTGCTCTTGCTGTGCGCGATGGTGTTGCACGTCGGGTTGCCGCACTGTGGCGTGACGTCGGCCGTGGCGATCGAGCTCGCCAGTGACCAGTCGCCGCCCGGCGACCCGCCGGCCGGCGACCCGCCGGCCGGCGCGGCGCCGGCCGGCCTGCTGGACGACGCGGCGGACGCAGGCGCGTACACGGCGGACACCGTGCACCGCGACGACTCCGACGCCGTGGGTCTTGCCGTTCGCAGCCACCAGCCGCAGGAAGGTTCCACCAGCGGTCCGGGCAAGGTCTCAGTGGTACTGCCGGACCAGGCCGGCGCGGTCTCGTTGTCCAGAGCCGCACGTAGGGGTCGGTGTCCGGGCGCAGGGGTGTCGGGTGACCCGACCCTGTCGGGCAACCTGCGCTGCTGATCGGGCCCGGAGCGTTCGGCCTGCCGTAACTGACGGCGAAACAGGTACGGGCAGCAACGGGTTTCCGCTGCGATGCGCCTGCCGCTCGTCGTCACCGGTGATGGCCGGACGCTTCTCCGCGCCCGCCTACCGTCTCTGCCTTACCGACGAGGACCACTTCGCCATGCATTCCTTGATTGCCAACGCTCGCAACTTCCCCGCGACGATCGCCGACCAACGTGAGTACTACGCCCGGCTCTCGCGCGGCCAGCGGCCACAAGCGTTGTTCATCTGCTGCTCCGACTCCCGGGTGATGCCGTCACGTTTCACCGACGCCGCACCCGGTGAGCTGTTCGAGGTCCGTACCGCCGGCAACATCGTGCCGCCTTACCGCCCCGATGCCGGATGTGCGGTTGGCGGCAGCATCGAGTTCGCCCTCGAGGCGCTGAACGTCCCCGAGATCGTGGTATGCGGGCACAGCCACTGCGGCGCCGTCGCCGGACTGGCACAACCCCACACCACCGCGCAGACACCGCTGCTGCGTCAATGGCTGGACCTGGCCGAGTATCAGCCTGATCCTGCCGCGGACACCGACGACGACACCGTGGCCCTGGCGCGTCGCCATGTGCTCACCCAGGTTGATCACCTGCGGGGCTATCCGGGTGTGCGGCGACGCCTGCACGAGGGGCGGTTGCGGCTGCACGCCTGGTTCTACGCCATCGATACGGGACGGGTCAGCGCGTTGAGTCCGCGACCGGCACGTTCGCCGCTCTGTAGCCGCGCGAACGGCCATTACCGCCCGCCCGTACCGATCGCCGTCAGAAAGAGACTCATGCCTACCGCCGTCTCAATCCGCCATGCGTTACGCACCGACCTACCCGCATCCCTGGTCGTGTTCCTCGTCGCCGTTCCCCTGTGCGTCGGCGTAGCTGTCGCCTCCGGCGTCCCCGCCGAGCTCGGCCTCATCACCGGCATCGTCGGCGGCCTCGTCACCGGGCTGCTGCCGGGCAGCAGCCTGCAGGTGTCCGGACCCGCCGCCGGACTGACCGTTCTGGTGTTCGAGGCCGTCACCACCTACGGACTCGCCGCCCTCGGCGTCATCGTCGTCGCCACGGGCCTGCTACAACTACTCCTGGGTCTGCTGCGACTGGGACGCTGGTTCCGGGCCATCTCCGTCGCCGTCGTGGAAGGAATGCTCGCCGGCATTGGCCTGATCATCATCGCAAGTCAGCTGTACACGCTGACCGGCATGACCGCTCCGGCCACCGGGCTCGGGAAGATCACTGGCCTGCCGGCGGCCGCGGCGGCCGCGGCCGGGCAGAGCACCGCCATCAGTTCCCTCCTCGTCGGCGCCGTCACCATCGCGATCATCGTGCTGTGGGCCGCATCCCCAGCCGGGCACGGGTGGTACCCGGTGCGCTGGTCGCCGTCGCGGTGACCGCCACGATGGTCACGCTGCTACGCCTTCCCGTGGCGACACTCGAGGTGCGCGGCCTGCTCGACGTCATCCAGCCTCCCAGCCCCGGGCAGTTCACCAGCGCGGCCGGCCTGGGACTGCTGGTCACCGTCGTCGCGTTCACGCTGATCGCGTCGGCGGAAAGCCTGTTCAGTGCAGCCGCCGTCGACCGGTTGCACACCGGGCCCCGGACCGACTACGACAAGGAACTCGTCGCCCAGGGCGCCGGCAACACCATCTGCGGACTGCTCGGCGCTCTGCCGATGACGGCGGTCATCGTCCGCAGCGCCGCCAACGTCCACGCCGGCGCACGGACCAAGACGTCACGAGTGCTGCACGGCGCGTGGCTCCTGCTGTTCGCGGCGCTGCTGCCCGCGGTACTGGCCTTCATCCCCACCGCGGCGCTCGCCGGAGTCCTGATCCATGCCGGCTTCAAACTGCTTCCCGCCACGACCGTGGCACGGCTGTGGCGCACCCACCGCGGCGAGGCTCTCGTCCTGCTAGCCACGGCGACCGCCATCGTCACCATCAACATGTTCGAAGGCGTACTCATCGGGTTGCTGCTGTCGGTCATCAAGACCGCCTGGGAAACCTCCCGCCTGCACATCGCCGTCGACGACCGCCGCCACGGCCCCGTCCGCGTCACCATCACCGGCAACGCGACCTTCCTGAGACTGCCGAAGCTGCTAGACACGCTGGAGGCCCTGCCGGTCACCCGGCCCGTCGAACTCGACCTCACCAACCTGCGGCATCTCGACCACGCTTGCCATACCGCCTTGGAGACCTGGACGCACCGTCACAAAGCCGCTGGCGACGAATCCGTCCAGCTCATCCAGACCGCATGAAACCGCACTTTGCTTCCACCTGAAGACCTGCGGTGATCAAATCCGGGGCAGCGCTCGCCTGTTACGCCGGGACGCCACTCAAGATCATGGCTGAGGTCGGCGGGAACGTCACGGGTTCCCGCGACGAGGTGTACAGCAGCGGTATCGCTCCGTGTGAAGATGGCGTCGGCGGCGTCCTGACGACTGCCGTGCCGCTACTGCCGCTCGATAGTCCGCTGGTGGACGGATGCGCCGTGCTCGTCAACCGGAACGGCCGACGACGGCGAGCATGCCGCCGGCGCAGCCGGGTGGGCTGCCGGTGTCGCTGTCCAGGGCTATGAGGAACTGGCTGCGCACGTCATTTTTTCTTCCGGCCCACGCCGGGCTGGGCGTCGCCTAGACTCCGAAGGAGGTTAGGTGGTTGACACCCGGGACGCACGCTACCGGCGTGGATCCCGGCGGAAGGAGGCTGTCTGACGACCCCGTTGTCAGGCAGTCTCCTTAACGCGTTACCTGAAGGTTGCGTCGGCCTGCTGGCGGCCGGAGACGGCTCTACGCGAAGCCATGGGGTCTGGGACGTGGCAGGTGGTCGCAGCCTCCCCGGTCACCGCGATCGTGCATGCGCTGCACGTCGTCCGCGTCGCATCGCACTCGCCGCCACCGTCCGGCCGACGACTGCCGGCGGTCTCTCTGGGAAGGCTTGCGTGTCTCGCGCACGCGGAAGAAGCCGCCTGTCCGAGGCTGCAACGCGTTCCCGCGCGGCGGCTGTCGGTGTACAGCCATCGTCTGCCCGTCGCCCTCCGGCATCCTCACGATCACCGTGACCGGCGACCTCGACCTCGACACCGTGACCACGTTGCGCCACCATCTCGCCGGCGACCACGCCGGCAGGTTCGACCCGAACCTGTCCGCCGTCGAGTTCTGTGACCTCGCCGGCCGGGATACCCTGCGCGCCTTCGGCCGAGCCGTCGACAGCCGTCACCAGGTTCGGATCACCGCCGTAGCCCGTCGTCGACGACGGTCCTCGGCTTGGTCGACGAGCTGCGATCGTTGGTGCCGTACCGCACTGGACCCGTGGCTGTCGTCGCAGTGATCGTGCCAGCCGCCAGGGAGATGACCGGCCTGTCCTGCACCGACGCCGCGGAGGTCTGCGGCTGCCCGCCACGATCCGGTCCCGGTCGCCTATGCCCGCGACGACCTGGTCGCCGATGTGAGCGAATCGCCGAGCACGACGGCAGGGCCGTTGACCCGAGCTGACCTTCCTCCGAGACCGATGGCCGGCAACGGCGAATAGACGTCGGGACTGATCGCCCCGTGTGTTGATCGCGCATTCAGGATGATGCTTTGGCA
>NZ_QHHV01000318.1:0-5230 GCF_003947245.1 Actinoplanes sp. ATCC 53533
CAGATCGTGATGGAACACCTCCTCAAGCACCGCGCGGCGCGATAGCCCTGGACGGACCACATGAGATTCCTGCACACCTCCGATTGGCACGTCGGCAAGACCCTCAAGGGTCACCACCGTCTCCCGGAACAACGCGACGTACTGAACGAGATCGTCGGCCTGGCCGGCAAGCACGAGGTCGACGCCGTCCTGATCGCGGGCGACATCTACGACTCGGCCGCACCGTCGGCGGAGGCCCAGCAGTTGGTTGTCCAAACACTGCTCGCCATCCGCGACCTGGGTGTACCGGTGGTCGCCATCGCCGGGAACCACGACCATGCCGCGACCTTCGACGCCTACCGGCCGCTCATGAACGAGGTCGGCATCCACCTCGTCGGGACCCCTCTTGTCGGCGAGTCGGGTGGCACCCTCGAGCTGACCGCCCGTTCCACCAACGAGCCCGTCATCATCGCCACCCTGCCGTTCGTCCACCAGCGTTACATCGTCCGCGCCGCGGAGCTACTCGCCAACACTCCGGTGGAGAACTCGATCAGCTACGCCCAGCGGATCCAGCACATGCTGGCCGCGCTGGCCGCAACATTCCGACCCGATGCGGTCAACATCATGATGGCCCATCTCACCGTCACCGGAAGCACCTTCGGCGGCGGCGAACGGGCCGCCCAGTCAATCTTCGAGTATCAGGTGCCGGCCGCCGCCTTCCCCGCCGCGACGAACTACGTCGCTCTTGGGCATCTGCACCGCCGGCAAGTGGTCACCGCAACGGTCCCAGTGCACTACAGCGGTTCACCGCTGGCCATCGATTTCGGTGAGCAGAACAACGAGAGCGTCGTCTGCCTCGTTGAAGCGACGCCCACCACGGCCCGGATAACCGATCTCCCGATTCAGAGTGGGCGTCGCCTGCTGACAATCAGCGGCACGCTCGCCGAGATCGCCGCCCAGTCCGACGCGGTAGGAGATGCCTTCCTCCGCGTCTGGATCAAAGAACCTACGCGGGCGGGGCTGCGCGAAGAAGTCATCGAACGCCTCCCGAATGCTCTCGAAGTCCGCATCGATCCAGCCTTCACCGCGCCGACGGCCGATTCCCGACCGTCCAACGTGGCCGGCGGCGACCGCACCCCGGCCGAGCTGTTCGCCGAATACTGCGCGACCAAGAACGTCGACGACCCGCGGGTGCAGGCACTGTTCGCGCGCCTGCACGACACCACCTTCCAGTCGTGACCCGACAGCTTGAGGAGGCCTCATGCGGCCAGTGCTTCTGGAGATGACGGGCTTCGGATCGTTCCGCGAGGCGGCGACGGTCGACTTCGCCCAAGCCGACTTCTTCGCCCTCGTCGGCCCGACCGGTGCCGGCAAATCAACGGTCATCGACGCCATGGTCTTTGCGCTGTACGGCTCGGTGCCGCGCTGGGATGACCGGCGTACGGTGTCGCTCGCCTTGGCGCCAACCGTGAACAGGGGAGTCGTACGCCTGGTCTTCGACGTGGGCGTCCATCGCTACGTCGCCGCGCGAGAACTACGGCGGAGCCCGGCTGGGGTCAGCATTCGTAACGGCCGCCTCGAGCGGCTGATGGATCCCACCCGGCTGGGAACCGTCGACGACGAGACCGAGCTGATCGCAGCGGACGGCAAGGTGAACGGCGCCGTCGAAGACCTGCTGGGGCTCTCGTTCGGCAACTTCTGCTCATGCGTCGTACTGCCCCAGGGAGATTTCGCCGAGTTCTTGCACGCCAAACCAAGCGAGCGGCAGAAGATCCTCACCCGCCTACTCGGTATCACCGTGTACGAAACCATCGGCCAATCCGCCAACACGGAGGCGGCGGTGGCGAAGCAGCGGGCAAGCTCGCTCGACGAGCAGATCAGCCAGCTGACGGCCTTTACCCAAGAGGCTGAAGATGAGGCAAACCAGCGAGTCCAACAACTGGGTGACCTGCGAAACCAGGTCACTGCTCTGCTGGCAGAACTCGCGGACGCTGGCGCAGCAGCCGAGAATGCCGAACGAACCGTCCGCCGACTTTTAGAGGAGCAGGCCAGCCTCTCCGCGCTCGCCGCCCCGACCGATCTCGCAGCACTCAGCGAGCACCTGACCGCTGCACGGACGGCGGCAGACGAGGCGGAGCACAACCTCGCCGCCGCCGAACGGTTCGACGACGCAGCTCGGGCGGCTTTGCAAGCCGCGCCTGCGCGGGGTCCGCTGGAGCAAGTGCGGCGTGACCATGCTGAGCGCGCACGGCTCGCCCAGCGTCAGCCCGACGCCGAGAACGATCGGGCCGAAGCCGCCAATGCCCTGTCCGCAACGACAGTCGACTACTCCTCCGCGACCCGTGAGCTTTCGGCCGCCCGTGATGCTGCCGAAGCAGCAACAAGTTCAGTGACGGCGGCCAAGGACCGCGTTGCGGCACTAGGAGCCGAGTGCGTGAAGCTCGGTGAGCTATCCACTCCGACCGGCGTCGCCGAGATGAGCGGCAGCGAGACATCCGTCCAGACGACGCTCGCGGCGGCGCGGCAGGCGCTTACCGATGCAGAGACGATGGAGGCCGCCGCCAGACATGAACTCGACGCTGCGCCCACCCGAGCTCCGCTCGAGCAGGCTAAGCACGACCACGCTGAACTGGCCAAGATCCTAGCGTCGGAGCCGGAGCTGACTCGGCAGAACGAAGACGCAAAGCAGCAGGTCGCAGCGGCGCACACGGCAGTCGAGGAGGCACACCAGGCCGTCGCCAGGGCTCGGACGGCCCGAGACGAGGCGGCTCGCACCGATGCCGCGGCGGCCCTTCGGCCGCACCTCGTGGCGGGCCTGCCCTGTCCCGTTTGCGAGCATCCCGTCGAGGCGCTACCCAAGCCGCTGGATCACGAACTGCTCGCCGCGGCCAATAAATACCTTGCCGATGCAGAAGATCGTCTCCGTCGGACAACCCGGCACCACACCACGGCCGTCGCGGCCGAGCAACGGGCCGTCGGTGCACTTGAGAGCGCGGCCACATCGGCAAATGGACTCCGCCAAGCCCTGACCGGAGAACTGGCTGACGAGAGGTCGGTCGATGCTGAGCTGAGCCGACTGGACGGGTTGAACGTCTCGCTCCGAGCTGCCGGCGCCTGCCTTCACCAGGCGCGCGCCGCATACGACGCGGCCAACAAGGAGGCGGCCGCTCTGGAGAAGAGGCTGACGGTTGCCCGGGCTTCGCTGAACGGCGCTCGGGATCAGCTCGTACCGTTTGGCGCACCGGCCGTTGACGGTCTCGATCTCGCCGAAGCATGGCAAACACTCGAAGCCTGGGCGGCGACGGAGGCCGCAACCCGCAGCGACCTCCTCACGCTGGAGATCGATAAAGCGAGTAAGGCTGAGCAGGTCTCGGAAGCGAGCTCGACTGCGCTCGCCAATGCCCAAGCTGAGGCCAACCGCGCCGAGGTCGCAAAAATGTCCGCCGCTCTCGCCGATCAAGAAATGTCGCTCGTGCTTCGTCAACTCCAAGATCGAATCTCGGAGTTGAATGCTTCCCTCGTGGATGCCCCGGTCGACGAGGCTGCTGCCGCCGAGCTAACTCGCATCGATCATCTAGAAGCTGAGACCAAGGCTGCCCACGAGAAGATCCAATCATCCCGGGCCGCACGCGACTTGGCTGCCACCGCATTCGATCAGCTCCGCGCCAACGAGCAGACTGCTTGGCACGATCTGCAAGCCGCCCGCGATCGGTTGGTGCCGCTCGGCGCCCCGCCGGTTCGCCAAGAAAGTCTCCTGGCCGCTTGGACCGACCTCGTCGGCTGGGCCGGCCAACAGGCACACTCTCGGCAAACAGAGAGGGCAATCGCGGAAGGCTCTCTCGCGGCGGCAGAGCGGCACCTGAACGGGTTTCAAGGAGCCCTTGCGAATCGGCTGTCGCAGGCAGACGTGGTCGTGCCGCAAGGTCGGCCCCTCGCGGAGACGGTGGGGGCGGCCGTTGCGGCTGCCTTGGAACGGGCACGGGCGGACGCCCGCCACGTCCAAACTCAGCGAACACATCGGGCCGAACTCGTCGCCCGCAAAGCTGCCGCGGAAGCCGACCACGAGGTGGCGCACATGCTGGCCGGTCTCCTGCGGTCGAACGAGTTCCCTCGCTGGCTGGTCGCCTCCGCCCTCGACGTCCTGGTTCGGGACGCCTCGGCGAGCTTGGCCGAACTGACCGACGGCCAATTTGATCTCACCCACGAGGACGGCGAGTTCCTCGTGATCGACCACACCAACGCCGACCTGCCGCGCCCGGTCAAAACGCTGTCCGGCGGCGAGACCTTCCAAGCGAGTCTGGCGCTGGCGCTCGCACTGTCGGCGCAGATGACAACCCTCGCGGCCGCCGGCTCAGCCCGCCTCGACTCGATCTTCCTGGACGAGGGCTTCGGAACGCTGGACGAGACGACCCTGAACACCGTCGCCAACACGCTGGAGAACCTGGCGAGCCAGGGCGACCGGATGGTCGGAGTGATCACCCATGTCAGCACACTCGCCGACCGCGTCCCGGTGAAGTTCAGGGTGAACCGCGACCAGTACGGATCCACCGTCACGCGGGACAACTTGTGACCACACGGATTCGGTCGCCGCCGGTCTGCGATAGCAGCTCGGGCCAGCCGGGGACCGTGGTACTGGCTGCGGGGTACTAGCTAGGGCGCCGGTGGCTTCGGCGGCGTCGTAAGGAGATCTCAGGTAGGACATCGTCGTACAACTTGGCGGTGAAGTGAGGGCCGGAGTGGCGGAGCCGGTTGGAGATGACTTTCATCGGAACCCGCGGCAGGCCATGGCGGCGGCGCCATGCCGGAAGGTCGTGCAGGCGGATTAGGGAGTGCGGAGATGGCGGCTGCTCCAGGCACTGTGGTGGACGAGGTACCTACGCCCCGCTGGATCGCGGCTTCCCTGCGGGAGAACGAGGGCCGCGACCCGCTCGGCCTTCAGACGACCACCCAGGATCGATTGATGCCGCTGCTCCTGCCGGGCATCCTTGAACTGTCCCGACGTGCACGGTACTTCGCATTCCACGCCTTTCTCCTCGACGAATACAAAGGCAGGCGACTGCCGGCCGACGGCAAGTCGCTAGCCACATTCATCCGCCGGCGTGAGTGGGAACTCGGCATCGCGGTGCAGCGCTGCCCGAACGAGTGCGGATCGAGCCCGGTCGGCGCTCGGCGTCTGAGCGACGTCGCCGCAGGGCCGGGACCGTTCCCACGAGGGGAATCTGTGGAGAGCAGCTTCGGCGGATACGGGCTG
>NZ_QHHV01000319.1:0-3403 GCF_003947245.1 Actinoplanes sp. ATCC 53533
TGGTCGCGGAGACCGCGTTCACCAACACGCTGTTCGTGGCGATGCCGTCCGAGGCGGCCGCCAACGGCGACTACCTGCTGCCGACGGTGTTCCACTCGGTGCAGTCCGACGAGTCGCGGCACATCAGCAACGGCTACTCGATTCTGCTGATGGCGCTGGCGGACGAGGACAACCGGCAGTTGCTGGAGCGGGACCTGCGCTACGCGTGGTGGAACAACCACTGCGTCGTGGACGCGGCGATCGGCACGTTCATCGAGTACGGCACGAAGGACCGCCGCAAGGACCGCGACTCCTACGCCGAGATGTGGCGGCGGTGGATCTACGACGACTACTACCGCAGCTACCTGATCCCGCTGGAGAAGTACGGCCTGGTCATCCCGCACGACCTGGTCGAGAAGGCGTGGGACCGGATCTACAACCAGCACTACGTGCACCGGGTCGCGCAGTTCTTCGCGACCGGTTGGCCGGTCAACTACTGGCGGATCGACGCCATGACTGACACGGACTTCGCCTGGTTCGAGCACAAGTACCCCGGCTGGTACGACCAGTTCGGCAAGTGGTGGGAGGCCTACAACCGGCTCGCCTACCCGGGCAGGAACAAGCCGATCGCCTTCGAGAACGTCGGCTACGAATACCCCCACCGCTGCTGGACGTGCATGGTGCCCGCGCTGATCCGCGAGGACATGGTGGTCGAGAAGGTCGACGGGCAGTGGCGCACCTACTGCTCGGAGACCTGCCACTGGACCGACGCGGTGGCGTTCCGGCCCCAGTACGAGGGCCGGGAGACCCCGAACATGGGCCGGCTCACCGGCAAGCGGGAGTGGGAGACGCTCTACCACGGCCAGGATCTCGCCGACATCATCGCGGACCTCGGTTACGTCCGGGACGACGGCAAGACCCTCATCGCGCAACCGCACCTCGACCTCAGCGACCCCAAGAAGCTGTGGACGCTCGACGACGTGCGCGGCATCCCGTTCGGCAGCCCGAACGTGACTCTCAACCAGATGACCGACGCCGAGCGCGAGGCGTGGGCCGCTTCCTACCGGGCCAACCCCAACCGGACACCGTCGGGCGTGTGACCGACCCCGTGGACCAGGGCGGGGTGGGGGTGCATGCCACCCACCTCGCGCTGCCCGGATCCCCACCCGCGTCGAAAGGGCGGCAGACGATGGACGATCAGCACAAGGTGAGTTTCGAGCCAGTGGGCATCGAGATCGAGGTGTCCGAGGACGAGACCGTGCTCGACGCGGCGTTCCGGCAGGGCGTGATGCTCATGCACGGGTGCAAGGAAGGCCAGTGTTCGGCGTGCAAGTCGTTCCTGATCGACGGCGACGTGCAGATGGATCGTTACTCGACGTTCGCGCTCGCCGACTACGAGAGCGACGAGGGGTACGTCCTGCTCTGCCGGTCGCACGCCTACTCCGACTTGCGGATCGAGTTGATCAACTTCGACGAGGAGATGATTCACTCCGGGCTGCCGGTGGTGACGGTCGGCACCGAGATCGTGTCGATGGCCGACCTGAGCCGCGACATCACCCACCTGGTCCTGCGGATCGTGGAGGGAGAGCTGCGCTACTACCCCGGCCAGTACGTCGACATCCGGATCCCGGGCCACGACGAGCACCGGTCGTTCTCGATGGCGGCGCCGGCGTCCCCGGACGGGATGCTCGAGTTCGTCATCAAGCGGTACCCCGGTGGTCACTTCTCCGGTCTGCTGGAAGGGGGACTGGCCGCCGGCGACAAGCTGGACGTGACCGGACCGTACGGGACGTTCACCCTCAAGGCATCCTCGGAACGCCGGCTGGTGTTCGCGGCCGGCGGCGCCGGAATGGCGCCGATGCTGGCCCTGCTGCGGCAGATGGCCGACAGCCGCAACGAGCGCGAGGTCGTCTTCTACTACGGGGCGCGCACCGAGGCGGACCTGATCTCGCTCGAGGACATCGCCGAACTGCGCGGACGGCTGCCGCGGTTGACGTTCGTGCCTTGCCTGTCGGAGTCCTGGCCCGAGTCCTGGCCCGAGGCGGCCACCGGCTTCGTCCACGACGTCGTCGCTCGACATGAGGATTCGCTGTCGTCGTGCGACGTCTACCTGTGCGGGCCGCCGCCGATGATCGACGCCGCGCTGGGGCTGCTGAGCGAGGCCGGCGTCCCGCAGGAGCAGATCCACTTCGACAAGTTCACCATCACCGCCGAATCCGGCACCGACTGACGGCCGGCCACACCACGAGGAAGAAGGCTGTACATGAGCACGCCAGCCAAGGAGAAGCAGCAGCACCAGGCTCCCGTGAGTTTCCCGAAGCCGGAGTTCACCGGTGCCGAGGCCGGGATGCTGGTCTTCCCGAGCTCGACCAGCAGGTCCTACAACTACTTCAAGCCGAAGAAGATGCGCGCCACCGTCTACGAGGACGTCACCACCGACGTCCAGCCGGACCCGGAGCGCCACCTCACCCAGGGCTGGATCTACGGGTTCGCGGACGGCGAGGGCGGCTACCCGCTCGACTGGACCGCCCTCAAGAGCAGCAACTGGCACGCCTTCCTCGACCCGAACGAGGAGTGGGAGCAGACGATCTACCGCAACAACGCCAACGTGGTGCGGCAGATCGAACTCAACCTCACCAACGCCAAGGAGGCCGGTGCCTACGCGCACTGGTCGCCGACGTGGACCAGGTTCGTCGCCGAGAACGTCGGCGCCTGGATGCACGCGGAGCAGGGCCTGGGCATGCACGTCTTCGTGACCGCGCAACGGTCCGCCCCGACCAACATGATCAACAATGCGATCGCCGTGAACAGCGTCCACCGGCTGCGGTTCGCGCAGGACATCGCGCTGTACAACCTGGACCTGAGCCAGATCCTCGACGGGTTCGACGGCGCCGCGCACCGGGCCACGTGGAAGAACGACCCGTCATGGCAGGGGGTCCGGGAGAACGTCGAGCTGCTGACCGCGGTCGAGGACTGGGCCGAGGCGGTGTTCGCGACCAACGTCGTCTTCGAGCCGCTCGTCGGCGTGCTGTTCCGCAGCGACCTCGTCATGCAGATCGCGGCGCGCAACGGCGACTACATCACCCCGACGCTGATCGGCGCGGGCGAGAACGACTACACCCGCGACCTGCGCTACACCCGCGCGCTGTTCTCCTTGCTCACCAAGGATGCCACGCACGGCGAGCACAACAGGTCCGTCATGCAGGGCTGGCTCGACAAGTGGGTGCCGGTCAGCAGGCACGCCGCGTACGAGCTGCAGCCGATCTGGTCGCAGCCGGCGGACCGGGCGGTCACCTTCGCGGACTCGTACGCCGCCGCGACCGCCGATTTCCAGACCCTGATCACCGACCTCGGCCTGGCCACGGCGAAGGAGCAGTGAAGTGACCTCTTCCGCGAGTTTCGACGTCAACCGCACGTCGTCCAM
>NZ_QHHV01000031.1:0-158641 GCF_003947245.1 Actinoplanes sp. ATCC 53533
GTCGGCCGCCTATCACCTCAAGCGACGCGGCTTCCACAGCGCGTTGACGATGCCGGACTCCGCCCGGACCTTCGTGGTGGTCGATGCCGAACCCGAGCCGGGAGGAGCCTGGCGCCACCGGTGGCAGTCGCTGCGGATGGCGACTGTGAACGGCATCTTCGACCTGCCCGGCTTCCCGAAACCGCCCATCGATCCTGCCGAGCCCAGCCGCACGGCGGTCCCGCACTACTTCGCGGCCTTCGAGCGGCTAACAGACCTGCCCATCCTGCGTCCGGTGACGGTCACCGCCGTCCGGCGTGCCGACAGCGACCCGGACGGCGAACTCGTGGTCGATACCAGCCACGGGCAGTGGGTCACCCAGGCGATCATCAACGCCACTGGCACCTGGACCAATCCGGTTCGCCCGCACTACCCGGGGCAGGAGAACTTCCTGGGGCGCCAACTGCACACCCATGACTACGTCTCCGCCGACGAGCTCGCCGGCCTGCGGGTCGCCGTCGTCGGCGGCGGCATCTCCGCTCTTCAGCAGCTCGAAGAGATCTCCCGGGTGGCAACCACGTTCTGGTACACGCGTCGGGAGCCCGTCTTCCGCGAGGGCATGTTCAACCCCGAGGCCGCCGGCCGCGAGATCATCGCCAAGGTCGTCGCCGACGTCGAAGCCGGCAAACCCACCGGGAGCGTCGTCTCCTACACCGAACTGGCCTGGACTCCGTACGCCCTCGCGGCGAAGGAGCGTGGGGCACTCGAACGCCGCCCCATGTTCACCGCGATCGAACCTCGCGGTGTCCGGGAGGCGGACGACTCCTTCACCCCGGTCGACGCCATCGTGTGGGCCACCGGGTTCAAGGCCGCGCTCGCCCACCTGGACCCCCTTGAACTGCGCAACAAGCTCGGCGGAATCACGATGCGCAGCACCCGGATCGCCGACGAGCCCCGCGTCCACCTCGTCGGATTCGGGCCATCCCAGTCGACAGTGGGCGCCAACCGGGCCGGCCGGGAGGCAGTCAACGCCCTCCTCAAGCATCTGCACAACGCCCTCACCCGCCCCGCGGATGGGACGTCGGCCCCCGGGTGACGGTGCACGGCCCGACGGTGTGGGCCGACGACCATGAGATCCGCGGCCGCCAAGGTGACGATGCTCCCCGAAGCGGCACGGCCTACGGCGCCAGCAACTTCCGCTACATCTGGCCCGCCGAGTGCGACCTCATGGCCAGGCTGGCCGGCCTGACGCTGGAGGAACGCGTGGCGGACTGGCACGGGAAGCCCTTCACCTCCGACAGCGAAATCCACGTATCCGTCCGGCGCGAGCCGAATGACGCCCAGCCGGGTCTCCGCCACTCGACCGCCGTGGGCGCGAGCCCGGCGGCTGCCGGCACGGCTGTGCGGCGGCGGGTGAGGCTCAGGTGTGCCGGACGATCGAGCCCGCGGTCATGTCGTGCAGGGTGCGGCCGTCCGAGCGGAAGACCATGAGGGAGTCGACGAGGCCGAAGATCCCGAATGTGACCGCGTTGGGGATCCAGAACAGGAGGCCCTTGATCAGGAACTCGCGCAGGAACATCCGGCCCCAGCCGAACGCCTCGCCCGTGTTCGCGTCGGCGACCACGTGGCCCAGCAGTTGCCGGCCCGGGGTCTGCCCGTTGCACCAGGTGATCATCGCCCAGATCAGCCAGCCGATACCGAAGGTCACCACGATGAGAAGCGCGTCCACCAGGAACGCTCCGAGCCGGCCGCCGGCGCTGACGAGCTGAAAAGCGGGCCGGGCCGGCCACTGCGGGGCCGGAGCCGGCGGGTAGACCGCCGGAGCGTTCGACGGCCACGCCGAGTAGGGCTGCAGGGCGTTGCCGGGCGGGGACGACACCTGACCGTAGGCCTGCGGCGGGTAGTGCGCCTGCTGCTGGGCAGGCGGGTACGGGCCCTGGAAGTGGGGTTCGGTCATGCTCCACAGCGCCCTTCATCGACTACCCAGCGTTGGCGTCCGTGACGCTACCCGGCATCCGGTGGTGATGGGCAGGACCGGTCACCCGCTTGCGGTAGGCCACCCGGCCGGACCCGGTGGTCCTGGCGTCGGCCCGTTCCGGCTTTCAGCCGATGATCGGGCGGAACAGTCCGGTCAGGACGCTGGTCGTCAGGGCCGCGGCGGACACCAGCGTCGCGCCGATCATGAGGGCCGCGTCGGCCCGGCCGAAGACCTGCCGGCGGGCGTACGTCCGGGGAGTGCCCGCGTCGAAGCCGCGCGCGTCCATCGCCACCGCCAGCCGGGTGCCCCGGCGGATCGCGCCGACCAGCAGGGCGAACGCGGTGGAGACGAAGAGTTTCACCCGGGCGACCGGGCTGCGCCCGGCGTCGATGCCGCGTGCCCGGCGGGCCAGGCTGAGCATCTGCCACTCCTGGCCGAGCAGTGGCACCAGCCGGAAGGCGGCCAGCGCGCCGATCGCGAACCGGGCCGGTGCCCGGACGTTCTGCACCAGGGCGTCGGCGAGGTCGGTGGGATCGGTGGTGGCGAAGACGATGATGCCCGGCAGTGCGATCGCGAAGACCCGCAACACCATGCCCAGCGCGGTGATCAGCACCCCCGTCGTCACCTCGAACGGCCCGAGCGTCGCCACCGTCGCCCCGGTGCGCTCGGCGGCGAACATCACCAGGGTGATCACGATGCCGCCGGCGGCGAGCACCAGCGGCCAGGCCCGCCGGAACAGGGTGCCGTAGCGCATCCCGAACAGCGGCAGCACGGCCAGTTCGACGGCCAGGGCGATGGTCGGGGTCAGCGGGTCCAGGGTGGCGATCAGCGGCGCGCTGAACAGCAGGGCGGCGGCGAGCTTGGCGACCGGGTTGCGCCGCGCGAGCGGTGCGGTGCTGGCCTCGAAGGTCGGCAGGGTGAGCGTCATGCGGCCCGTTCCAGCCGGTGGACGGAGTCGGCGACGGCCGCCACGAAGTCGGCGTCGTGGGTGACCGCGACGATGCCGTGGCCGTCGTCGCGCAGCCGGGCCAGCAGCTCGACCAGCTCGATCCAGGTGCGCCGGTCCTGGCCGAAGGTGGGCTCGTCCAGGACCAGCAGCCGGGGCGCGGTGGCCAGCGCGGTCGCGACGCTCAGCCGGCGCGCCTCGCCGCCGGAGAGGGTGTGCGGGTTCGCACCCGCCAGCTTCGCCAGCCGGAGTCGCTGGAGCAGCTCCTCGACGATCCTGCTCACCTCGGCCTCGGGGCGGCCGATCCGGCGCGGCCCGAGCGCGAGTTCGTCGGCGACCCGGTGGGTGACGAACTGGTGTTCCGGGTCCTGGAAGACCGAGCCGATCCGGGTGGTCAGATCAACGGCGCGCCACCGGTACGGCGCACCGCCACCTCGCGCGTCGATCGTGCCGGACGTGGGCTTCAGCAGGCCGCCGAGCAGCAGCGCGAGAGTGGACTTACCCGCCCCGTTGGGACCCGTCACGGCCAGCACCTCGCCGGCCCGGGCGGTCAGCGTGGCGGGCGGGAGGCGATGTCGCAGGGTGACGGCGTCGGCGCGGACCAGGGAATCACCCGGACCGGTCACGGCCTTGCGGGCGGCGACGGCGTGGCCCGGCACCCAGACCCCCTCCTCCGCCAGGCGGTCGCCGTGCGCGGCGAAGACCGCGCCCGGCGGGCCGTCGGCGCGGACCCCGCCGCCCGGCTCCAGCACGACCACCCGGTCGACCAGCGTCAGCGCCTCCGCGACCCGGTGCTCCACGATGATCAGTGTGGTGTCGTCGTCGAGGGCCCGGGCGATCGCCGACCGGATCAGGGCGGCCCCGGCCGGGTCGAGGTTCGCGGTCGGCTCGTCGAGCAGCAGCAGGCCGGGCCGCAGCGCGAGGGTGCCGGCCAGGGCGAGCCGTTGCTGCTCCCCGCCGGACAGCGCCGCGGTGGGCCGGTCCCGGCCGTAGCCGAAGCCGACCCGGTGCAGCGCCTCGTCGACGCGGGGCCAGATCTCGGCGGCCGGGACCCCGCGGTTTTCCAGCCCGAACGCCACGTCGTCGCCGCTGCGCGACATGACCAGTTGGGTCTGCGGGTCCTGGAAGACGATGCCGACCCGCTCGCGGGCCTTGCGTGGGTCGAGGCCGTCGATCTCTGCTGTGCCCTCGGCCTCACCCGAGTCGTCGGGCAACAGCCCGGCGAGCGCCGCGAGCAGGGTGGACTTGCCGGCCCCGGACGGACCGAGCAGCAGCACCCGCTCGCCGTGCGCGATGCGCAGGTCGACCCCGCGCACCGCCCACGCCTTGCGGCCGGCGTGCCGCCACCCGAACCCCCGCAGGACCACCTCGCCCATGATTTAGACGGCGGCGCGTTCGCGGCCCGACGCGAACCGGTCCAGCACGCCGGTCTGCGCCAGCGCCCGGGCCAGCAGGACGCTGCCCAGGCCCGCCACGAGCACGGCACTGACCGTGGTGATCGCGATGTACGGCAGCCGCAGCGTCGCCCAGGACGTCCCGCCATACCAGACGAAGGCGTCGTAGACGGACGCGGCGATGCCGGCCGCGGCCGCCGCCAGCAGGGCGACCGGCAGCTTCCACACCTTGTACGCGAACACGGCGAAGACCAACTCGGCCGCGGCCGCCTCGAGCGGGCCCTGCAGCACCAGGGTCCAGCCCCAGCTCGTGCCGAGCGCGACCGACACCAGCGCGGCCAGCGTCAGGGTGTAGAAGGCGGCGCCCGGCTTGCGGATCACCAGGGCGCCGAGGACGGCCGGCACCAGCCAGACGCCGTACAGGATCGCCCGGCCGGGCAGCGGGATGGCGTCCGCCGGGCCGTTCCAGAGCAGGCCCCAGGCCCAGAAGATGACGCCGAAAGCGACCGCGAGGATCGAGGCGATGACGATGTCGATGGTGCGCCAACGATGGTTCATGTGATGTGCCTCCCAGCTCGTACCGGGAGGGGACGCTGCACCGCGCCGGGGACGTCTCCCGGACACGGCGCGGCTGGAGAAAGACCGAGCTCCCTGCGCTGGCATTACCCAGATCAGGTTCGAGGGTCTGCGGTGTCACCCGCACTCTCAGCGCTGCGCGCTCCCCTGTCGGTGAAGCCTGTTATCGATGGAACTTGTCGTCAACAAGCTTCATTGCATGTGTTTCGATGACGCTAACACCGTACGGCCGTACGGAACAGCGTAGGAGGCGTCACATGCAGATCGAGGCCAGAGGGCTCACCTTCGACGTGTACGAGGGCGGCCCGGCCGATGGCGCCCCGGTGCTTCTGCTGCATGGATTCCCGCAGGACCACCGCGAGTTCGACCTGATCCTGCCCCGGCTGCACGCCGCCGGGCTGCGCACCTACGCCCTCGACCAGCGCGGCTACTCGCCCGGCGCGCGGCCGGCCGCGGTCGCCGACTACCGGCTCGATGAACCGACCGCCGACGCGATCGCCGTGCTGGACGCGCTCGGGGTCGACAAGGCGCACGTCATCGGGCACGACTGGGGCGCGTCGGTGGCCTGGCTGCTCGCCGCCGGGCATCCCGACCGGGTCAAGACGCTCACCGCGGTCTCGGTGCCGCACCCGCGCGGGCTCAGCGTCGCCCTGCACAACCAGCCCTCGCAGAAGCTGCGCTTCGCCTACATGGGCGTGTTCCGTTCCCGGGCCGCCGAGCGGCTGCTGCTCGGCGCCGGCGGCACCGCGCTGCGCCGGATGATGCGCCCGATCGGCGCCCGGGCCGGGCTGTACGCGACGGCGATGAGCGAGCCCGGCCGGCTCACCGCCGCCCTGAACTGGTATCGCGCGATCTCCAGCGGTCAGTTCGACGAGGTCGGCAAGGTCACCGTGCCGACCACGTACGTGTGGAGCGACGGTGATCCGGCCGTCGGCAGGCCGGCGGCGCTGGCCACCGCCACCTGGGTCGCGGCCGACTACCGGTTCGTGGCCCTGCGCGGGATCGGGCACTGGGTGCCGGAGGAGGCGCCGCGCGCCCTCGCCGACGTGGCGCTGGCACGCATCGGCGTTTGACGCTGTCCGGCAACGGGCAATCCTGCGGCCACCGACGAGGAGGTGCGATGGCCGCGGAGCAGCGACGGAGCAAGCATGAAACCGAGAAGGAGCGGTGGGACCGCAATTTCGGGGACCTACTGCAGGAACTGCGCGTGGCCCAGACGGGCGTGCAGATCCTCTTCGCGTTCCTGCTGACCCTGCCCTTCAGCAACGGCTTCCCGAAGACGACCGCCTTCCAGAAGGACACCTACATCGTCGCGTTGCTCGCCGCCGCCGCGGCGACCGCGATGATCATTTCGCCGGTGGCCTTCCACCGGGCGCTGTTCCGCCAGGGCCGCAAGCCGGAACTGGTCCGCTACGCGCACCGGATGGCCACCGGCGGGCTGGCCTTCATGCTGATCGCGATGGTCAGCAGTGTGCTGCTGATCACCGACTACCTGACCAACATCTGGGTGGCGCTGGCGCTGACCGGGATCGCCGCCCTGTTCTTCCTGACCTTCTGGGCCGCCATCCCGTGGTCGCGCCGCCACTGGGCCGACGACGACGAGGACGACGTCTACGAGGAGGAGGCGGCGGAGCCTAGCGAGCCTTCGCGGGCTTGAGCCCGAGCTCCTTGAGCTCGAGCGCGGCCAGCGCCCGCACCGCCGCAGCGTCGCCGTTGCGCCAGGACTGGGCGATGTCCGGGCCCAGCTTCGCCAGTTCGTTCAGCGGCCGGCTGGCCAGCGCCCGCAACGCCAGCAGGTCCTGGCCGGCCGGCTCGTTGCGGACCTTGGCGGCCACCGCGGCCCGGCGCATCCAGCGCAGCCGCAGCGGCAGCCAGAGAAACAGCACCAGGGCCAGCGGGACCGCGATGATCAGCAGGGCCATGGTCAGCGCCAGGTTGTCCACGACCTCCTGCTGCTGGCGGCCGGCCTCGGCGAGCGACTTCGCGGCGTCGGCGGCGCTGTTGAACGGCGCGGTCAGCTCGTCGCCGACCAGCGGCACCCGGCCCACCTTGCCGCCGATGTCACCGAGGTTGCCGGCGATGCCGGTGCCCGCCTCCTGCAGTTTCTGCCCGGGCACCCCGAGCTTCTCGACCATGTCGTTGATCCAGATCCCGGCCCGGATCCAGGCATAGACCCAGAACACGACCAGAAGATCGGTGAGCAGCTGACGGATGGCGGTGGGCAGCCGATCGGCGTACATCTTCACGCGCCACAGCCTCCCACGGCCGGCCTAGGAGCGCTTGGCCGCGCAATCCGGGCAGGTGCCGAAGATCTCCATGGTGTGCGAGACGTCGACGAAGCCGTGCCGGCCGGCGACCTTCTCCGCCCAGGTCTCGACGGCCGGGCCCTCCACCTCGACGGCCCGCCCGCAGGAGCGGCAGACCAGATGGTGGTGGTGGCCCTGGCTGCACCGGCGGTAGAGATGCTCACCGCCGGGCGGGCGCATCACGTCGATCTCGCCGGCGTCCGCCAGGCCCTGCAGCGTGCGGTAGACGGTGGTCAGGCCGACCCGTTCCCCCCGCTCACGCAGGATGGCGTGCAGGTCCTGGGCGCTGTTGAAACCCTCGGCGTCGGCGAGGACCGCGCTGACCGCGCTGCGCTGTTTCGTGTTTCGGACCACGGTGCTCTCGTCGGTCATGCTGAGCCTCCTTCGTCATGCTCTCCCGGCCCTCGCGGTTGCGGCCGCGGCGCGGCCCGGCGTCGCTCGGTGCAGTCGATCATGACCCTTCCCTGGCGTGGCTGACGGCGTCGGCGACGATGTGGGCGACATGTTCGTCCACGAGTGAGTATGCGATCTCCCGCCCCCGTCGCGCACCTCGGACCACGCCGGCGCCCCGCAACACCCGCAGGTGTTGCGAGACCAGCGGCTGCGGAGCGCCCAGCTTTTCCACCAACTCGTGCACGCAGCGTTCGCCGGCGCCGAGCTCGGCGACGATCGCCACCCGGATCGGCGCGGACAGCGCGCGCAGCAGCTCACCGGCTGCCTCGTACGCCTCGTAGCCGGTGGTCGTCACCGGATTCACGTTACTGCTCATCGGGCTTCCGCCCGCAGGACGACCTCGGGCGGTTCGAGCTGGGCCGTGGCGCGTTGCGGGGCCGGGCTCGCGCGGCGGCGCAGCACCCGCCAGACCGCCGCGCCGACGGTGATGGCGAGGAAGACCGCGATGGCCAGGATCACGATCGTGGCGCCCGGCGCGGTGTCCACCTCGCCGGCCAGCGTGACGCCGGCGGCGGCGGCGCCCACCCCGATCACCATGGCCGTGGTCATCGTGCTGAGGAACCCGCGGGTGACCTGCTGGGCCGCCGCGACCGGCACCACCATCAGCGCGCTGACCAGCAACAACCCGACGGTGCGCATGGCGATCGTGACGGTCACCGCGGTGGTCACGGCCATCAGCAGATTGAGGGTACGGACGGGGAGCCCCGACACCCGGGCGTACTCCTCGTCGTTGCAGACCGCGAACAGCGCCTGCCGCAGCCCCAGCATCGCGATCAGCACCGCGACGCCCAGCACGGCGATGACGGTCAGGTCCTGCCGCGACGTGGTGGTCAGCGAGCCGAACAGGAACTGCATCAGGTTGGCGTTGCTGCTGTCGTCGGAGAGCCCGACCAGCACCACCCCGCCCGCGATGCCGCCGTAGAAGAGCAGGGCCAGGGCCAGGTCGCCGGAGGTACGGCCACGCTCGCGCACCAGTTCCACGCCGATCGCCCCGATGACGGAGACCACGACCGCGGTCAGCACCGGGGACTGGTGCAGCAGCAGTCCCACCCCGACGCCGGTGAGCGCGACGTGCCCGATGCCGTCGCCGATCAGCGACATCCGCCGCTGCACCAGATAGATGCCGAGCGCGGGGGCGACCAGACCGATGATCAGCGCGCCGGTCAGCGCGCGCACCATGAAGTCGTACTGAAAGAGGTCCAAGTCTTCAGCCCTCTCAAGGGTGGCGGCGGGGGCGGGGGGCCATGTCAGCCGGCCGGCATTCTGTCGGTGGGGGCGACGCAGATCCGGGCCCGTTCGGCCTCGGCGTGCGGGTGGACGTGGTCGTGTCCGGGCTGGGCGTGGTGGCCGGCGGGCTCGGGCACCGCACCCTCGTACGCGATCCGGCCGTGGTGCACGACCACGGCCTTGTCGATCAGCGGCTCGATCGGCCCGAGCTCATGGGCGACCAGCAGGATCGTGCCGCCCGCGCCGGCGAAGCGGCCCAGGGCCGCGGCGAACGCGTCCTGGCTGGCCGCGTCCACGCCGGCTGTGGGCTCGTCCAGGACGAGCAGGTCCGGGCGCCCGGCCAGGGCGCGGGCGATCAGGGTGCGCTGCTGCTGGCCGCCGGAGAGCGTGCTGACCGGGTCGCCGATCCGCTCCAGCAGGCCGACGTCCGCCAGGGCGGCGCGGACGGCCTCCCGGTCGGCGGCGCCGGACGGGCGGAAGATGCCCCGGCGGGCCAGCCGCCCCGACGCGACGATCTCGCCGACGGTCGCGGGCACGCCGCTGCCGGCGCCCATCCGCTGCGGGACGTAGCCGATCCGGGCCCACTGCCGGAACCGGCGCTGCGGGGTGCCGAACAGGGTGATCTCGCCGGCCGTCATCGGCACCAGGCCGAGGATGGTGCGGATCAGGGTGGACTTGCCGGAGCCGTTGGCGCCCAGGATCGCGACGACCTGCGCGGGCCGCACCTCCAGGTCGATGTCCTGCAGCACGGCGCGGTCGCCGTAGGAGACGGCGGCGTGCGAGACGGTGACGACGCTCATGACGTACATCCCAGGGCCGTGGTCAGGGCGGCCAGGTTGGCGCGCATGACGGAGAAGTAGTCCGTATCCGGCTCGGTGAGCCCTTCGAGGGGATCGAGGACGGCGGTCCGGGCGCCGACCTCGCGGGCGATGGTGTCGGCGACCTTCGGGCTGACCAGGGTCTCGAAGAAGATCGTGGTGGTGCCGGTGGACCTCGCCTGCTCCGCCACCCGGGCGAGGCGCTGCGGCGACGGCTCGGACTCCGGCGAGACGCCGGTGATGCCGACCTCGGTGAGGCCGTACCGGTCGGCGAGATAGCGGAACGCGGTGTGGCTGGTGACCAGCTCGCGGCGGGCGCAGGTGCGCAGGCCGGTCGCGTATTCGGTGTCGAGCGCGGTCAGCTCGCTTCGCAGCGTGGCGGCCCGCTCGGTGTAGCCCGCCGCCCGGGCCGGGTCGGCCTGGCCCAGGCGCTCGGCGAGCCTGCCGGCGATGGTGGCCAGGCGCACCGGGTCCAGCCAGACGTGCGGGTCGGTGGACCCCTCGGCGTGCTCGGGCTCGCCCGGCACGTGCTCGTGGTCGTCGTCGGCGGCGGCCAGCAGCTCGACGGCCGAGCCCGCGTCGAAGGCCCGGTCGGCGGCCTCCTGCTCGACCGCCTCGTCGACCGCCGGCTGGAAGCCCTTGAGGTAGACGACGAGGGCGGCGTCGCTGATGTCGGCGACCTGGCGGGGATTGAGCTCGACGTCGTGCGGCTCGGCGCCCGGTTTGGTCAGGTCGGTGACCGCGACCGCGTCCGCGCCGAGGTGCTCGCTGAGGAACCGCAGCGGGTAGAACGCGGTCACCACGTCGAGGCGCCCGTCCGTACCGAAGCCGCTCGCCCGGTCACCGCAGGCCGCGACGGCCCCGGTGAGCACGGCGACAGCGGTGGCCGCGAGCAGGCGGCGGCGGTGCATCATGCCACCTACTGTGCGCCGTATTGGTAATGATTGTCAAAAGCGCATGTGTCAGATCGCCTTCGCGAGGGCGGCCGCGAACAGCAGCACCAGCATCGTCACCCGGACCGCCCGCACCGGCGGGGACTGCACCGGCCAGGTGGTGAAGGTCAGCGCCACCAGGGCCGCGACCAGCAGGAACAGCAGCGCGGCGCCGATGATGCCGGGCAGGAAGAGCCCGGCCAGCAGCACCGCGAGGGCCAGCACGAAGGCTGTCGTCGGGTTGACACTCGCCAGCCGGCGCAGCAGGTTCTCGGGCGGTGGTGTGGTCACGTCGGCCTTTCGGGTCGTGCGTAGGCTCAGCCCATGCTGGTGCTCAACCGTTTCGTCGTCCCGCCGGACTCGCAGGACTCGTTCACCGAACGGGCGCACGCCGCCCTGGCCGCCCTCGCGGAGCGACCCGGCTACCTCTCCGGCCGGCTCACCCGCGCGCTGGACGACCCCGCCTACTGGACCCTGGTCACCGAATGGGAGTCCGTGGGAGCCTACCGGCGTGCCCTCGGTGGCTTCGACGTCAAGGTGCATGCCACCCCGCTGCTGTCCGAGTCGCTGGACGAGCCGTCCGCCTTCGAGACCCTGGCCGGGGCCGAGCCCGGCGGTGCGGTCGTGGTCGTCGCCAGTGACCGGGCCGCCGAACCCTGGCGCTGAGCCGTACGCTTGAACCCATGACCCTTCTCGGGCAGCAGCCGCCTCCGCCGCCGCAGGGCCCGGGTGTATACCCGCCCTTCCCCGCACCGCCCGTCGAGGGCCGCGGCCGGCGCATCGGCGTCGGCCTCGGCATCGGCGCGGGCGTGCTCCTGCTGGTCTGCGGCGGTGGGGCCGTCGCCGGCGTCGGCCTCGGCACAGTGATGACCAACGCGCTCAACGAGCAGGCCGACGTGGTCGTGAGCGACTACCTGGCGGCGCTGCGCGACCGCGAGTGGGCGGAGGCCTACGACATGCTCTGCTCGGAGGCCCGCACCGAGGAGAACGAGTCCCAGTTCATCAGCCGGATCTCCACCGGCGAGCGGATCATCGGCTGGGAGGTCGGCGACGTCAGCCTCGTGCAGCTCGCCGCGCCGGTCACGATCACCTACGCCGACGGTGACACCGCCGACCTGCACGCCTACCTCGGGCAAAATCGCGAGACGGGCGGCTTCGAGGTGTGCAGCGTCGAGGAGTAATCTCCTGATTTTGTCCGACTCCGACGTCCCCGCCGACAACCAGCCGGCGTAGGAGGAACATGCCCGCCGATCGTATCGATGCCGTCGTCAGCCTGGCCAAGCGCCGCGGCTTCGTCTTCCCCTCCAGCGAGATCTACGGAGGCACCCGTTCGGCGTGGGACTACGGTCCGCTGGGCGTCGCGCTGAAGGAGAACGTCCGCCAGCAGTGGTGGAAGACGATGGTCCAGCAGCGTGACGACATCGTCGGCCTGGATTCCGCCGTCATCCTCTCCCGTGACGTGTGGGCCGCCTCCGGTCACCTGGAAGCCTTCGTCGACCCGCTGACCGAGTGCCAGTCCTGCCACAAGCGGTTCCGGGCCGACCACCTCGAAGAGGCGTACGAGCACAAGCACGGCACGCCGCCGGCCTCGCTCGCCGAGCTGAACTGCCCCAACTGCGGCAACAAGGGCACCTTCACCGAGCCGAAGATGTTCAACGGCCTGATGAAGACCTACCTGGGCCCGACCGAGAGCGCCGAGGGCCTGCACTACCTGCGCCCCGAGACCGCTCAGGGCATCTTCGTCAACTACAACAACGTGGCGACCGCCGCCCGCAAGAAGCCGCCGTTCGGCATCGCGCAGGTCGGCAAGTCGTTCCGCAACGAGATCACCCCGGGCAACTTCATCTTCCGGACCCGCGAGTTCGAGCAGATGGAGATGGAGTTCTTCGTCGCGCCGGGCTCGGACGAGGAATGGCACGAGTACTGGCTCCAGCAGCGCTGGAACTGGTATCGCGACCTGGGCCTGTCCGAGAGCAACCTGCGCTTCTTCGAACACCCGAAGGAGAAGCTCTCGCACTACTCGAAGCGGACCGTCGACATCGAATACCGCTTCCAGTTCGGCGGCACCGACTTCGCCGAGCTCGAGGGCATCGCCAACCGCACGGACTTCGACCTGACCACCCACTCCAAGCACTCCGGGGTGGACCTGAGCTTCTTCGACCAGGAGAAGCAGGAGCGCTGGGTGCCGTACGTCATCGAGCCCGCGGCCGGCCTGACCCGCGCGGTGCTGGCCTTCCTGCTCGAGGCGTACGACGAGGACGAGGCCCCGAACACCAAGGGCGGCGTCGACAAGCGCACGGTCATGCGCTTCGACCCGCGGCTCGCGCCGATCAAGGTCGCGGTGCTGCCGCTGTCGCGCAACCCGGAGCTGTCGCCGAAGGCCCGCGGCCTGGCGGACCTGCTGCGCAAGCGCTGGATGGTGGAGTTCGACGACTCGCAGGCGATCGGGCGCCGCTACCGGCGCCAGGACGAGATCGGCACGCCGTTCTGCGTCACGGTCGACTTCGACACCCTCACCGACGACGCGGTGACGGTGCGCGACCGCGACACGATGAAGCAGGAGCGGGTGTCCCTCGACCAGATCGAGGACTACCTGATCAAGCGCCTGCCCGGCTGCTAGAAGTCAAAACCGCCGGGGCGGTCGTTGCGGTCGGCGATCAGGCCGGCCAGGATCGCCACGGCGATCTCGGCCGGCGTACGGCTGCCGATGTTCAGGCCGACGGGTCGGTGCACGCGGGCGATCTCCGCGTCGCCGACCCCCAGCTCCCTGAGCGCCGCGACGTGCGGGCCCTCGTGCCGGGGGTTGCCCACGATGCCCACCCAGCGCGGGGTGCCGGCCAGCACCTCCTTGAGGATGGTGCCGATCTCGGGCCGGTGATGGTCGGTCAGCACGACGTCGGTGTGCCCGTCGACGTGGGCCCCGGAGAGATCCGCCACGTAGGTGTCACCGTGCGGCCGCGGCGGCCCGAGCAGCCTGGTCGGCTCCGGCTCGACGAGCACCGACTGGAAGCCGAGCTCGATGCCGAAGCGCAGCAGCGCCTCGGCGACGGGCGAGGAGAAGACGGCGACCAGGCGCCGGGGGCTCTGTCTCACATCCACGTTTTGACTCTGCCAGATACTCCTGTGCCATGCTCGACGACGTGACCTCCGCTCTTTCCACCGCTCCGCTGATGCTGGGCGACCACCGGGTGTGGCCGCCGGTCGTCCTCGCGCCGATGGCCGGCATCACCAACGTCGCGTTCCGCAAGCTCTGCCGCGAGCAGGGCGGCGGCGTCTACGTCTGCGAGATGATCACCACCCGCGCGCTGGTCGAGCGGATCCCGAAGACGCTGAAGATGATCGCTTTCGGCCCGGACGAGAAGTTCCGCAGCCTGCAGCTCTACGGCGTGGACCCGGACGTGACCGCCCGGGCCGTGCGGATGGTCGCCGAGGAGGGCTGGGCCGACCACATCGACCTGAACTTCGGCTGCCCGGTGCCCAAGGTCACCCGCCGCGGCGGCGGCAGCGCCCTGCCCTGGCGGCGCAAGCTCTTCGGCCGCCTGGTCAAGCAGGCCGTCGAGGCGGCGGCGCCGGCGGGCATCCCGCTGACGATCAAGATGCGCAAGGGCATCGACGAGGACCACCTGACCTACGTCGAGGCCGGGCTGATCGCGCAGGAGGCCGGCGTGGCGGCGGTCGCGCTGCACGCCCGTACGGCGGAGCAGCGCTACTCGGGCACCGCCGACTGGGACGCGATCGCCACGCTCAAGCAGGCGCTGGAGGTGCCGGTGCTGGGCAACGGCGACATCTGGGAGGCCGCGGACGCGATCCGGATGGTCGAGCACACCGGCGTCGACGGCGTGGTGGTCGGCCGCGGCTGCCTGGGCCGGCCCTGGCTGTTCAAGGACCTGCAGGCGGCGTTCAACGGCGAGGTGTCGCAGGAGTTGCCCAAGCTCGGCGAGGTCGCGGAGATCATGTCCCGGCACGCCCACCTGCTGGTCGAGGCGCTGGAGGACGAGCGGCACGGCTGCGCGGACTTCCGCAAGCACGTGGCGTGGTATCTGAAGGGCTTCCCGGTCGGCGGCGACCTGCGCCGCTCCCTGGCGATGGTGACCTCGCTGGCGCAACTGGACGACCTGCTGGCGAAGCTGGAGCACGACCAGCCGTTCCCGCGCGAGTCGCTGGGCCAGCCCCGCGGCCGGATCAACGCGCCGGGCAAGGTCTCGCTACCGCACGGCTGGCTGGACAGCCGCGACGACGACACCGTTCCCGAGGGCGCGGAGATGGAGAACAGCGGAGGGTGATGTACCCCATCGTCGAACTACGCCAGTACACACTGCACCCGGGCCGGCGCGACGAGCTGATCGAGCTCTTCGACCGCGAGTTCGTGGAGACCCAGCAGGACGCCGGCATGGCGGTCCTGGGCCAGTTCCGCGACCTGCGAGACCCGGACAAGTTCGTCTGGCTGCGCGGCTTCGCCGACATGCCGAGCCGGGCCGCGGCCCTGCGGCGCTTCTACGGCGGCCCGGTCTGGGCGGCCCACAGCGCCGCGGCGAACGCCACGATGATCGACTCGGACGACGTGCTGCTGCTGCGCCCGCTGGACGGCGGCTTCCCACTGCCGCCGTCGCGGGGGTCGGAGCTGCCGCAGTCCCGCTTCCTGGCGACCCTGCACTTCGCGGACGCCCCGTTCGAGACCTACCCACCGACGGACCTGCCCCCGCTGGCCGCGTTCACGACGGAATATGCGGAGAACACCTTCCCGGCGCTGCCGATCCGCGCGGGCGAACACGTCTTCGTGTGGTTCGCCCGCTTCGACGACCAGGCCGCCCTGGAGAAACACCTGGCCGCCGCCGACCCGGCGACCACCGTGCTGGAGCTGGCCCCGACGGCCCGCTCGCTGCTTCGCTGAGCGGCGTGGGCTGCTGACCGGCTCAGTGGCTGCGGGTGCGTTTGAGTCGGTAGACCGCCGTCGCCGGCTGCCCGGTGTACGTCGCCGTCATCGTCTCGCCGTCGACAAGAAGGTCGAGGCTGGGCGGCACGTCGATGCCGAGGCACCAACGGATGAGGTCGTCCGTCGGGAAGGTGATCCGGAACTGGCCGTCGTCCGGGCCGGATTTGATCTCCGCGCCGCCGCACAGGGTGTCGGAACGGCTGCCCAGTGACGCGTGGCCGTTGGCCACAACGATCGTCGCCCGCTCGCTGAAGTCGGGGAAGTCGGTGGGCTGCGGCCCGTCGGCATCCCACGTGCCGACGATGGGATCGAGGTCGTCGGCACAGCCGGCCGGCGCGGCGACGGCTATGAGCGTGAGGGCGGCCAGCATGCGACGCATCGATGGCGACCTTACCAATAGGCTGCCCGCAGGGGGATAATCGGTAGCCTCCTGGTGGGCACTTGCGAGATGCTCCGGTTGATGGGAGCCCTGGACGCGCATGCTGCACGAGTCGCCGAAGGACGGGTGGTCGAGTTTCGCCCGAGCGGCTCCTCCATGGTCCCGCTTGTCCGCAGCCGTCAGCTGGTAACCGTCGCCCCGGTCGACCCGGCTGCGGTGCAAGTCGGCGACATCGTCCTGGCGCGGGTCGCGGGTACGACTTACCTGCACCTCGTCTCCGCCGTCAATACCGACGCCGACCGTGTGCAGATCAGCAACAACCGGGGCCGCGTGAACGGCTGGACGAGCTATGCCCGCGTCTACGGGATCTGCATCGCTGTCGACGGGGTGCCGCGACCGCGAACCGCGGACAAGGTGCGACGAGGATGAACGCCCTGCACTGGTCAGCCGGTGCGCAGCGCCGGGACCAGATCTGCGACGAGGTCCGCGCCATCTTGCGCTGCTCAGCGGGGCGGCACCTCGGTGGTCCACAGCGCTGACATCGGAAGGGCAACCATGCCGTCCCCGAAACTGAGCGACTCGTTACCACAGTAGAGGACGAAGCCCGCCGTGAAACGGCCCCCCAGACGTCGTTGCAACAGTCGCAAGCCGCGGAAGTCGTCTGTCCGAATCGTCTCGGCGGCCTTCACCTCGATGCCGACGATCTGACCAGCATTGTCCTCCAGCACCGCGTCGACCTCGTACTGGTCGCGGTCGCGGTAGTGGAAGAGGCGCGCCGAGAACTGCGCCCAGGTGAGCTGGCGGGCCAGTTCCCCCAGCACGAAGTTTTCGATGAGGCCGCCGGTTCTCGAATCGGTCACAGCGCCGGAGGTCAGAAAGGCCGCGAGGCCCGAGTCCACGAACATGATCTTGGGGGTGGCGGTCGCCCGTCCGGTTGCATTGGCCGACCAGGCCGGCACGACCCGAACCAGATAGATGGTCTCCAGGATGCTTACCCACGAACGGACGGTGGTGACCGACACGCCGATCGCACCGGCGAGCCGGGTGAAGTTCAACAGGCCGCCCACCTGATCGGCCAGCAGCGAGATCAGTTTGCGCATGTCACTCGTGCGGCTCAACTCCGCGACCTGCTGCACGTCACGGACGATCAGGTCCGAGACGTAGTCGCCGAAGAAGCGCTCCCGCCGCCGCCCGGACTCCCGATGGACCGCTTCGGGATAACCGCCTCGCGTCGCTCGTGCGACGTAGTCCCTGCGCTTGAGTCCCAGTGGAGTCGCCCGGAGCCCGGAGCCCAGCCGAAAAGCCGCGTCGACGAATCCGTCCGGGCAGCCGTCGATCTCGCCCTGCGACAGGGGCCAGAGATCGACAGTCTCCGACCTGCCCGGTAAGGCGTCAGGAAGGCTCTTCAGCGCGAGCAGTCGAGCCGACCCGGTCAGCAGGAAGCGGCCGGGGCGGGGATCCCGATCGACCAGATGCTTGATGGCCAGCCAAAGGTCGGGAACCCGCTGAACCTCGTCGATGAGCATCAGGCCGTCGTGATCGAGGAACCCGACCGGATCGGCGAGTGCCGCGGCTCGGGTCCCCGGGTTGTCGAGGAAACGCGCGACGCCGTTGTCGAACTGTCGCAGTTTTGCTTCGGCGAGAGTGCTCTTACCCGCTTGCCGCGGCCCGTTGACAACGACCACGCGCGTATCGGTGAGGGCCTCGCCGATCAGGTCGCCAGCGTGCCGGGAGAAATACTCATTGCCTTCGCGCACGCCGCCAGCCTAGCCCAAACTGCACATCTGCCGAGTCGCACACTGCACATCTGCCGAATGGTTGACTGCACATCTGCCGAACACTCCACTGCACATCTGCCGAGCCCTTGGGCGCAGTAGCCGACGTGGGGAGGGCGCTCAGTGCGCCCTCCCCACCCGGTGCGGCTCAGCCCGTTCAGACGTCGAGGTCGTTCTCGATGCGCTTGAGCTGGTGCCGGGCCATCGCCAGGTTCGAGCGGTCCCGGCGCAGCGCGACGTAGAGGAACAACCCCTTGCCGGACCGGCTCGTCAGCGGCCGGATCAGGTGGTACTGGCTGTCGAGCGTGATGAGGATGTCCTCGATCTTCTCCGAGATGTTCAGCATCTCCATCGCCCGCAGCTTGGCGCGGACCACGTCCGTGTTGCCCGCCGCGGCGACCGTCAGGTCGATCTCCTTGCCACCGCCGGCCATGCCAAGCGCCATGCCGCTCGTGTGGTCGACCAGCGCGACGCCGATGGCGCCGTCGATGTCCATGACTTCCTTGAGAGCGGTGTCCATGTCAGGCATTGATGTTCCTCCGTCTTGCTCGCTGATAGTGGGTGGGCGGATCAGGTGCTGGGTCAGCCGGCCTGCCGGCCGCGGAAGGTGCTCTGCAGGGTGGCCATCGGGGTGCGCCGGGCCAGGGGTGTCGCCGGCCCCATCTGGGTCGGGATCTCCGGGCGGTTCGGCGCCGGCGCTTCCAGGACGAGTATTTTCATCAGCCGCCGTACGGCGCGGCGGGCCTCGAGATGCACCATGGCCAGATTGGCGTCCCCGGATGTGACGAGGGTCAGCAGGGCGTTCGGGCCGGCGGTGTATGAGGTGATGTAGCCGCCGTCGCACTCCACCACCGACTCGCGCAGTTCGCCGTGGTTGACGGCGTGCGCGAAGCGCCGGGCGAGGGCGAGGTGGGCAGCGGCCAGGGCGGCCAGGCTGTCCGGCTCGATGCCGTGGGCGTCGTGCGCGACCACCATGCCGTCGGCGGTGGCGAGGACACTGCCGGAGAGCTCGGGCACCCTGGTGCGCAGGTTGCCGAGTTCCGTCAGCACCGCCGGATCCACCGTCATCGTCGGTCTCTCCTTCCTGGTCGGGACGCAGTAGCGGGGGAGGCGCGCGGGTCATCGCAGGGCTCGCAGCGCGGTGCGGATCCGTTTCAGCAGCACCTCATCGGTGCCGGTGTGCATCTGCCCGGTGTCCGCGGCGACGTCCTTCGGCAGCTTCGCCCCCGGCTTGCGCCGGGCCAGCCGCGGTGGCCGGTAACCCGGGCCGTGCGCCGTGGCCGGGTCCGTCTCGATGGCCTGCGCGGGCGGATCGCCCGAGGCCGGGGCAGGTCTCGGCCCGGTGATGATGGGTACGGTCGGGCCGTCCCCGACCGAGGACGCCGGCCGTCGTACGTCGACAGCGGTGCCCCCGGCGCGCGGTAGCCGTACGAAATCGGTCTTGGCGGTGTCGCGCGCACGGACCTGGGGCGCCTCGATCAGGCCGAGTGCCGCCAGCCGGCGCAGTTCCTGGATCGTCGCGTAGCCGGCCCGGCCGAGCAGCTGGGCCAGGTCCGCCGGCGTGCGCTGACCGTCGGCGTGCACCAGCAGTTCCCATTGCGCCGCGGTGAGCGTGACCCGCTCGACCGGCGGGCGCGGCACCGGGATGACCACCGCGGTGTCGAGCTGCGGGTACGGGTAGATCTCGTCCAGCAGCCGGGACCGGCGGCGGGCCTCGCGGGTGACCGCCGCCGGGTCCACCCGGACGACCTGGCCCAGCCAGTGCGCGGCACCGTCCAGGAAGTCGACCGGCGCCGAGGCGGGGGACAGCGCGAAGTAGGCGGCGTCGTAGGTGGCTCCGAGCACACACAGCTCCAGCTCCCCCTGGGTGAGATGCCCCTGTTCGAGCAGGATCCGCCCGACCTGGGCGCGGGAGGTGCCGGCGTCCAGCGCGGCCTGCCAGGTGCGGGCGGCCAGCCGGCCGGAGGCGGTCAGCAGCTCGCCGACGCCCGGGGCGGCCGCCGACTCGGCGTAGCTGACCTGTCCCTCGATGAGATAGACCGTGCCGCCGGGCTGGCCGCCGACGACCAGTGCACCGGTCTGCCGCTCGCCCGCTGCCTGCGTGAGCAGGCGCCCGGGCGCAGCGGTCTTCGAGGGCTTCACCGTCACTCCTTCTTGCCGGGTCGGTTCGCGACATCACGTCGCCACGAGTTCGTCGGCGAGGGTCTGCATGCGGCGCCGGGCCACGGCGAGATTGCCGCGGATCCGGTCCAGCCATACGTAGAGCACCAGCCGGCTGTCGAAGTCGGTCTGCACGAGCCGCAGCAGGTGGTATCCGCCCGCGGTCGTGATGATCAGGTCTTCGAGCAGGTCGTGCGGTACCGCCGAGACGAACAGCGATCTGCTCTGGGCGGCCTGCACGACGTCCGCCGTGCCCGCCGCCGCTGCTTCGTGGTCTTCGTTGGGTGCGGCCCCGGTCGTCGCGACCGGGAAACCGGTGGTGTAGTCGACGATGCTGGCGCCGATCGCGCCCGGTATCGCCATGGCCTCCTGCAGGCAGTTCTCAACCCCGGGCACATCTCTCCTCAGCCGAGTGATGCTCCCGCCGTTCGCCATGCCCGGCCGCTGGCGGGACTGCCGGGCTCCGTTGCCACGGCCGGCCGGGATATCGCTGGTCGTGCTCGGCCCGGCCCTTGTCGTCCGAGCCGTCACAATGGGCCATCCTGCGGCCACGCTGAGATCCACGGTCGCACCCGGTGTGCGTCGGCGCCTTCGATGCTCATCTTGTTGTCCGGACGCGTGGCCGGCTCCGCCGGGCGGCCCGGGACCGGTGCGGTGTGGGCCGGGTGAACAGCCGCTTGGCGGTCTCGGTGCCGAGACCGCCGAGCTCGATCTGGGCGACCGCGCCGAACCAGTGCCGCTCGCCCGGAACGAAGCGCATCGCTGCGTCGTCGCCGCACTGCAGCAGCGCGTGGGTGGCGTCGGTGATCGCGGCGACGACCCGGCAGGCCAGCTCGTGGTGGCCGAGGCGGCCGTCGTGCACCAGCGCCCGGCCGACGGTCCCGGTGCACCGGCCGGCCACGTAGGCCGCCTGCCACGCCGCCGCGGACAGCCGCCCGGAAGCGATCAGCCGCTCGCCGATGCCCGGGCAGGCCGGCGCCTCGGCGTGCGTGATCCGGCCCGCGACCAGGTAGATCACCCCTCCGTCGGCGCCGACGTGCAGGGCCCCGGTACGCCCGGACTCGGCGAGGTTGGTGAGCAGGTGGCGCAGTGCGTTCACGGTGGGCGCTCCTTCGGGCCACGGCGGAACAGGCATCGACCTGTCAGTGGAGTCTCAGCCGCCGCACCGGAGGAGGCCGCACGTGCGGTGCGTCGTTTCCCAAGTGGCCCCGCCGCCCGATACGCGTAATATCATCGTCACTTTTCGATAACCTCGCGGTAAGGAGAGCCGATGCCCAGTCAGTGGGAGCAGGTCGTTGTCGACGCGGAGGACCCGGCACGGCTGGCCCGCTGGTGGGCGGAGGCCCTCGGATACCGGATCGTGCACGAGGAGCCCGACGAGGTGGAGATCCGGCGGAGCCCGGAGACGCTGCCCGGTCTGCTGTTCCTGTCGGTGCCGGACGCGAAGAAGGTGAAGAACCGGCTGCACCTCGACCTGCGCCCGGACGACCAGGAGGCCGAGGTCGAGCGCCTGGTCGACATGGGCGCCCGGCCGGCGGACATCGGCCAGGGAACCGAGAGCTGGGTGGTGCTCGCCGACCCGGAGGGCAACGAGTTCTGCGTGCTGTCCGCGCGCGGCGCGACTAGTAGGTGAACTGACCGATCAGGCCCCGGATCTCGCCGGCGGCGACGCTGACCAGCACCACCGAGGCCACGCCGATGGCCGCCATGAGCACCAGGCGGGCGACGATGGTGAACCGGGGCCGGGTGTGCGCATGGGACTCCACACCATTCGCATCGGCGCGCGCGACGGACACCTTAGGGTGGGGGACATGACGGACGGCGATGCCCATCGCTGGGTGCGCGAGCCCGCCAAGGACAGCGGCTACGGGCGCACCCAGTACGAGCGCGACCGGGCCCGTGTCCTGCACTCGGCCGGCTTCCGCCGGCTCGCCGCCAAGACCCAGGTGCACACCGCCGGCTCCGACGACTTCCTGCGGACCCGGCTGACCCACTCGCTCGAGGTCGCCCAGATCTCCCGCGAGATGGGCGCCCGGCTGGGCTGCGACCCGGACGTGGTGGACGTGGCCGGGCTGGCCCACGACATCGGGCACCCGCCCTTCGGGCACAACGGCGAGGCCGCCCTGGACGAGGCCGCCCGGTCCTGCGGCGGCTTCGAGGGCAACGCGCAGACCCTGCGCGTGCTCACCCGGCTGGAGGCCAAGGTCGACGGCGCCGGCCTCAACCTCACCCGGGCCTCGCTCGACGCCAGCTGCAAATACCCCTGGCCGCGCCGGCCCGGCACGCGCAAATTCGGGGTCTACGACGACGACCGGCCGGTCTTCGACTGGATCCGGCAGCCCGCGCCCGCCGGCGAGCGCCGCTGCCTGGAGGCACAGGTCATGGACTGGGCCGACGACGTGGCCTATTCGGTGCACGACGTCGAGGACGGGGTGCACGGCGGCTACCTCTCGCTCGGGCCGCTGCTGCACGACGCCGACGAGCGGGCCGAGCTCTGCGCCGACGTGGCCGCCACCTACTCGGACGAGACCCCCGAGGCGCTGGGCGAGGCGCTGCGGCTGCTGCTCGCCGACGAGGTGGTGACCGCCGCCACCGACTATGACGGCGGCTATCGCTCGCAGGTCGCCCTCAAACGGATGACCAGCGTGCTGACCGGCCGCTTCGTCTCCTCGGCGGTCGGCGCGACGAACAGCCGGCACGGCTCCGACCCGCTCCGCCGCTACGACGTCGACCTCATCGTGCCGCGCACGGTGCGTAACCAGTGCGCGCTGCTCAAGGGCATGGCGTTGCGCTACGTGATGCGCGCCCGCGCCGCCGAGGAGTGGTACGAGCGCCAGCGCGCCATCCTCATCGACCTGGTGGCGGTGCTCAGCGAGCGCGCGCCGGACCACCTCGACCCGATGTTCGTCGAGCTGTGGAAGGCGGCGGAGACCGACGCGGCCCGGCTGCGTGTGGTCATCGACCAGGTCGCGTCGCTGACCGACCCGGCGGCCGTCCGGTGGCACCGGACCCTGCTGGCAGCCGGTCGGTGAGGCGAGGCAGTATGTAGCCGTGGCGGGCAGGGTCAAGGACGAGGACATCGCGTTGGTCCGCGACCGGACCTCGATCGCGGACATCATCAACGAGACCGTGACGCTGCGCTCGGCGGGCGGCGGCAACCTCAAGGGCCTGTGCCCGTTCCACGACGAGAAGACCCCGTCGTTCACCGTGTCACCCGCCCGAAATGTCTATTTTTGCCACGGCTGCGGGGCTGGTGGTGACGCCATCAAGTTCCTGATGGACGCCGAGCACCTGACCTTTCTGGAGTCCGTCGAGCGGCTCGCCGGCCGGGCCGGCCTCCAGCTGCGATACGACGAATCGGGCTTCAAGAACGAGGGTCCGCGCCAGCAGCCCGGCCAGAAACAGCGGCTGATCGCGGCGCACGCGGCCGCCGCCGAGTTCTACCAGGAGCAGCTGACCACGCCCGGCGCCCGCAAGGCCCGCGAGTTCCTGGCCCAGCGCGGCTTCGGCCGCGACGCCGCCGAGCGGTATGCCTGCGGCTTCGCCCCCGACGGCTGGGACCTGCTCACCAAGCACCTGCGGCAGCAGGGCTTCACCGCCGACGAGCTGACCGCCGGTGGCCTGGCCAAGCCGGCCCGCTCCGGCTCGCTCATCGACCGGTTCCGCCGCCGGCTGCTCTGGCCGATCCGGGACCTGACCGGCGACGTGATCGGCTTCGGGGCGCGCAAGCTGTTCGACGACGACGACGGCCCGAAATATCTGAACACCCCGGAGTCGCCGCTCTACAAGAAGTCGCACGTGCTCTACGGCATCGACCACGCCAAGCGGGAGATGGCCAAGCAGGGCCGGGCGGTCATTGTCGAGGGCTACACCGACGTGATGGCCTGCCACGAGGCCGGCGAGCCGACGGCCGTGGCCACCTGCGGCACGTCGTTCGGCATCGATCACATCGCCGTGCTGCGCCGGCTGCTGATGGACAGCGACAGCTTCACCGGCGAGATCATCTACACCTTCGACGGGGACGCGGCCGGGCAGAAGGCGGCGCTGCGGGCGTTCGAGGAGGATCAGCGCTTCGTCGGGCGCACCTTCATCGCGGTCAGCCCGGACAACATGGACCCCTGCGAGCTGCGGCTGGCCCGGGGCGACCTGGCGGTCCGCGACATGATCGCGAGCCGGGAGCCGCTGGTCGACTTCGCGCTGCGGCAGACCCTGTCGCGCTTCGACCTGGACACCGTCGAGGGACGGGTCGAGGCGATGCGCCGGGCCGCGCCGCTGGTGGCCAAGATCAAAGACCGGGAGAAGCGCCCGGAGTACGCCCGCAAGCTCGCCGGCGACCTCGGCATGGACCTGGAGCCGGTGCAGCGCGCGGTGGCCGCCGCCTCGTCGCCGGAGCAGTCCGGCGCGCCCACCCCGCGCAAGCCGGTCGACAGCCCACAGCGCCTGGTGGAACGCGAGGCGCTGAAGCTGGCCCTGCAATATCCGGTGCTGGCCGGCCCGATGTTCGACGCGCTGGGCACGGAGTGCTACGGCGATGACGTCTTCCAGGGCATTCGCAAGGCGATCGCGGCCGCCGGCGGCACCACGACGGCCACCGGCGGCGCCGGCTGGATCGAATCGGTCCGCGACGCCTGCGACGACCTGGGCGGCAAGGCCCTGGTCGGCGAGCTGGCGGTGGTCCCGCTGCACGTCGACGGCGAGGCCGATCTGCGGTACGTCCAGGTGACGCTGGCCCGGTTGCAGGTCGGCGCGGTCACCACCCGGATCAAGGAACTGAAGTCCAAGGTGCAGCGGATCAACCCGGTCGCGCACAGGGACGAGTATCTGGCCCTGGCCGGGGAGCTCTTCTCGCTCGAACAGCACGCTCGCGCCCTGCGCGACCAAGCGGCAGGTGGATTGTGAGTCTCTTTCGTCGGCGTCCCAAGCTTCCCGCCGCGCTGCGGCCGGCCCTCGAGGCGGAGGAGCGCGTCCTGGCGTGGGCCTTCGTCGGTGAGCCGGGCGAGCAGGTGCTGATCGCCACCAACCGGGGCCTGTGGCTGCCCGGCGGCGGCCGGCTGGGCTGGCACGAGATCCACAAGGCGGCCTGGTCCGGCCGCGAGCTGCTGATCACGCCGGCCGAGGTGGCCCAGGAACGCGACGGATATGCGGTGCTGGTCGACGCGCCGGTGCGGGGCTTCCTGCTGCTGGCGCCCGGTGAGCTGCCCGACCAGGTGCGCAGCCGGGTGACGCGCTCGGTCGCATACACGTCACACCACCCGCTGCCGCCGCACGGCGGGGTCCGGGTGGTCGGCCGCCGGGTCAGCGGGGTCGACGGCCTGAGCTGGGCGGTCCGGTACGACGCCAAGACCGCCGTGAACGCCGAGCCGATCGTCGAGGTCACCGATCAGCTGGTCGGTTCGGCGCGGGAGGCGACCACCCCGCCGGCCTGAAATCCGGGAGATTTTTGTCAGACCCCCTCACTAGGGTCCCGGGGGTGACACTCATTCACGCCCGGGGGCTGGTCAAGAGGTTCGGCGACTTCACCGCGGTCGACGGCATCGACGTCGACGTGCGGCGCGGCGAGGCGTTCGGCTTCCTGGGCCCCAACGGCGCGGGCAAGAGTTCCACCATGCGCATGATCGGCTGTGTCTCACCGCCCACCGACGGCGTGCTGCGCATCCTCGACCTGGATCCCCGGCGGGACGGCCCGGCGATCCGCGCCCGGCTGGGCGTCTGCCCCCAGCTCGACAACCTCGACCTCGACCTGACCGTCCGGGAAAATCTCACCACCTACGCCCGTTTCTTCGGCATCCCCCGCAAGGTCGCCCGGGCCCGCGCCGCCGAGCTGCTCGACTTCGTCCAGCTCACCGAGCGCGCCGACAGCAAGGTCGAGCCGTTGTCCGGCGGCATGAGACGCCGGCTGACGATCGCCCGCGCGCTGGTCAACGAGCCCGAGATCGTGCTGCTCGACGAGCCCACCACCGGCCTCGACCCGCAGGCCCGCCACCTGGTCTGGGAGCGCCTGTTCCGGCTCAAGCAGCAGGGCGTGACGCTGGTCCTGACCACCCATTACATGGACGAGGCCGAGCAGCTCTGCGACCGCCTGGTGGTGATGGACGGCGGCCGGATCGTCGCGGAGGGCTCACCCCGCGCCCTGATCGAGCGATATTCGACCCGCGAGGTCGTCGAGCTGCGCTTCAACGCGGAGTCGCAGGAGGTCTTCGCGGGCAAGCTGACCGGCGTGGGGGAGCGCGTGGAGGTCCTGCCCGACCGCATCCTGCTCTATGTCACCGACGGCGACGAGGCGGTGGCCGAGGTGCAGCGCCGGGCGCTGAGCCCGGCCGGCGTGCTGGTCCGCCGCAGCAGCCTGGAAGACGTCTTCCTGCACCTGACGGGCCGGACCCTTGTCGATTGAGGCCACCCGCAGCCGGGCGACGCGGCGGGGCATGACCCGAGCCGTCTTCGAATACCACCTGGTCAGCTACCGGCGGGTCTGGCGGGGCAGCGTGCTGTCGTCGTTCGTGCTGCCGCTGCTGACCATGGTCGGCTTCGGCGTGGGCGTCGGGGCCTATGTCACCGGCGGCGTCGAGGGGGTGCCCTACCTGGACTGGATGGTGCCGGGCCTGATCGCCTCCACGGCCATGCAGATCGCCATCGGCGAATCGACCTGGCCGGTGCTGGGTGGCTTCGAGTGGCGGCGGATCTACTTCGGGCAGTCGGCCGCCCCGCTGCGCGTCGCGGACATCCTCGACGGGCATCTGGCGTTCGCCGTGTTCCGCACGCTGACCAGTTGCGGGGCGTTCCTGCTTGTCGCTGCGGCGTTCGGCACGACGCACTCGTGGTGGGCGCTGGCGATCCTGCCGATCGCGGGCCTGGTCGGCCTGGCGGTGGCCACCCCGACCTTCGCGTATGCGTCGACGATCCGCACCGACAGCTATCTGGCCGTGCTGTTCCGCCTCGGGGTGATCCCGATGTCGCTGTTCTCCGGGGTGTTCTTCCCGGTCGAGTCGCTGCCGGGCGCGCTGCGCTGGATCGCCTACGCGCTGCCGCTGTGGCACGGCGTCGACCTGAGCCGGGCCGCCACGCTGGGCGTCGCGCCGGCCTGGTCGCCGGCCGGGCACGTGCTCTATCTGGCGCTGTGGGCGGGCGTCGGCTGGCTGCTGGCCTACCGGCAGTTCGCCCGCCGGCTTGTGGTGTGAGAGGCGTGAGTGGCGTGAGGGGACTGCTGAGATGGTGACTCTGCTGCTGCCGCGGCTGGTCTCGTTCGAGGGCGCCGGGCGGCGTTCGGCGTCGGTGGTCGAGCGCAACGTGGCGTCGCTGCAGCCGTCGTACTGGCTGGTGATGGCCTCGGGCTTCCTGGAACCGGTGCTCTACCTGTTCTCGATCGGGATCGGGGTGGGCAGCCTGGTCGGCGACCTGACGCTGCCCGACGGCCGGGTGATCGACTACGCGGCGTTCGTCGCACCGGCGATGCTCGCCTCGTCGGCGATGACCGGCGCGCTGGCGGAGACGACCTTCAACTTCTTCGGGAAGATGAAGTTCATGAAGCTGTACGACGGGATGCTGGCCACCCCCGTACGGCCGATCGAGATCGCGATGGGCGAGCTGGCCTGGGCGATGATCCGCGGCAACATCTACGCGGCGGCGTTCCTGGTGGTCATGGTGGCGATGGGCCTGACCACGCCGGGCCTGGCGGTGGGCGCGTTCGGGGCGGCGGTGCTGGTGGGTTTCGCCTTTGGCGCCGTCGGCATGTCGCTGTCCACGTTCATGCGCAGCTGGCAGGACTTCGACCTGATGTCCTCGGCCCAGTTCGCGCTGTTCCTGTTCTCCGGCACGTTCGTCCCGGCGCAGGCATATCCGTCGGTGCTGCGCTGGGTGGTCGAGGTGACGCCGCTGTACCGCGCGGTCGACCTGATCCGCGCGGTCACGACCGGCGCGGTGGGCTGGGTCCAGGCGCTGGACGTGCTCTACCTGCTGGCGCTGGTCGCGCTCGGCCTGACAGTGGCGGGCCGCCGGATGGAAAAGCTGCTCTGCCGGTAGCTGAAAGGTCGCTGAGATCCGGTGGTTAGCCGGCCATGACAGCGGGCACCACCCCAGGCATGAAGTTGCGCAAGGACAAGGACACGACGGGAGAGGCCGCGGACAAGGCCCGCCACGACGTGACGAGTGTCCGGACGAGCGAGGACAAGGCCACCGATCTGGCCGCGCCCGGCCCCGGCGCCGGCCCGGACAGCCCCGCGCAGCTGCAGGCCAGGGGCGTGTTCGCCGCGCTCAGGCGCACGTTCAAGCAGTTCTCCGAGGACAACGTCACGGACTGGGCCGCCGCGCTCACCTACTACGGGGTGCTGTCCATCTTCCCGGGCCTGCTGGTGCTGGTGTCGATCCTCGGCCTGCTCGGCGACGACGGCAAGCAGACCGTGCAGGACACCGTCGGCGAGATCGCGCCGAACCAGCTCAAGGATCTCCTGAACCAGGTGATCAGCCAGGTCTCGGGCTCGGGCGCCGCCGGTCTCGCGGCGATCCTCGGCCTCGCGGTGGCCTTCTGGTCGGCGTCCGGCTACGTCGGCGCCTTCATGCGCGCCTCGAACGCGATCTACGACGTGCCCGAGGGCCGGCCGATCTGGAAGACCCTGCCGATCCGGCTCGGTGTCACCGCAGTCATCGGCGTGATGCTGATCCTCGCGACGGTCATCGTGGTCTTCACCGGTGACCTCGCCCAGGCGGTCGGCGACACCATCGGTCTCGGCTCGGCGGCCGTCACCACCTGGAACATCGCCAAGTGGCCGGTCCTGGTCATCCTGGTCAGCCTGATGTTCGCGATCCTCTACTGGGCCTCGCCGAACGCCAGGACGGGCGGCTTCCGCTGGGTCAGCCCGGGCGGCGTCTTCGCGGTCGTGATCTGGATGCTCGCCTCCGGCGCCTTCGCGGTATACCTGGCGAACTTCGCCGACTACAACAAGACGTACGGCACGCTCGGTGGCGTCATCGCCTTCCTGGTCTGGCTGTGGATCTCGAACATCGCCATCATGACCGGCGCCGAGTTGGACGCCGAACTGGAACGGGGCCGGGCGATCGCCGCCGGTCACCCGGCCGACGACGAGCCGTTCCTGCAGCTGCGTGACGACCGCAAGCTCAAGAAGGGCAGCGAGAAGGGCCTGAGCACCGACTAGCGAGCCGGCGCGGTTCGGCCGGACTTACGGAGTCCGCTGCCCCCGAGGAACGGGTGACGAGGTGGCCACCGAGCGCGGTGACTTTTGAATCAGACGACAAAAGTTTGCGGGGATCATCGAGAAGGTATGGACTAGCGCGCCGGAAGGGCCCTAGTGTGACGGGCGTGACACCGTCCCGTTTCGGCGGTGTGAACGGCCGGAGGTGCCCGTGCACGTCATCGATGCCCCCCATCTGCGCCTGTTGCGCCTGCTGCGGGACGAGGGTCCGATCTCCCGGGCGGAGCTCGGTGATCGGCTCGATCTGACCCGTCCCCGCCTGCTCGCCGAGGTCGAGCGGCTCGTCGCCGCCGGCTACATCGCCGAGGCCGGGATGGCCGCCTCGCGGGGTGGCCGGCGCTCCACCCTCGTCGAGTTGCAGCCGCGGCTGCGCTTCGCCGCCGTCGACCTCGGCGCCAGCTCCATCGACGTCGAGGTCACCAACGGCCGACTCGAGCCCGTCGCGGCGTACCAGGAGGGCGCCGACATCCGGTCCGGGCCGAAAGCCATCCTGCACCGGGTCAACGAGTTGCTCGCCAAGGCCCGCACCGACGGCGCCTACGACCGGCTCGATGCCGTCGGCATCGGCGTTCCCGGGCCGGTGAGCTTCCGCGACGGTGTGCCCGTCTCGCCGCCGATCATGCCGGGCTGGGACCGCTATCCGGTGCGTGAGCTGCTCGCCCGCGAGCACGGTTGCCCGGCCGTGGTGGACAACGACGTGAACATCATGGCCATCGGGGAGCGGCACGGCGGGGTCGCCCACTCCGTGGACGACTTCCTCTTCGTCAAGATAGGCACGGGCATCGGCTGCGGGATCCACCTCGGCGGCGGTGTCTACCGGGGAGTGGACGGCTGCGCGGGCGACATCGGTCACATCCAGGTCGACGCGCACGGGCCGATGTGCTCGTGCGGCAACGCCGGTTGCCTGGAAGCGCTGTTCAGCGGCGCGGCCCTGGCCCGGGACGCCGGCGCGGCGGCCCGCAGCGGCGATTCACCGGCGCTGGCCGAACGGCTCGCGGCCAACGGCGAGATCGGCGCCCGCGACGTGGCCGAGGGCGCCGCCGAGGGCGACGTCATCTGCATCCGGCTGATCCGCGACGGCGGCCGCCGGGTCGGTGCGACGCTGGCCACGCTGGTGAGCTTCGCGAACCCGTCGATGATCGTCATCGGGGGCGGGCTCGCCCAGCTCGGCCACATCCTGCTCGCCGAGATCCGCAGCGTGGTCTACCGCCGCTCCCTGCCGCTGGCCACCGGCAACCTGCCGGTCGTGCTCAGCGAACTGGGCGCCCGAGCCGGCGTCAGCGGCGCGGCGGTCCTGGCCAGCGACACGGCCTTCGAGCAGGCGTCATGACCGCCCCCGAACCGGCCCGCGACGACCTGCCCGCCGCCGAGGTCACCCCGCCGGCGGAGGCCACCGCTGACGGCTCCCCGGGCGGCTCCACCGTGCCGCCCGGGGCAGCCGTTCCCGCTCAGCGCGACGGCGACGCCGAGCGCGACGGCATCGGCGAGGTGGTGCTCCGCCTGGACGGCGTCGTCAAGACGTTCCCCGGCGTGCGGGCGCTCGACGGCGTCCAGCTCGAGGTCCGGGCCGGCGAGGTGCACTGCCTGCTCGGCCAGAACGGCGCCGGGAAGTCCACTCTCATCAAGGTTCTCGCCGGGGTGCACCACGCCGACGAGGGCGAGGTCACCTGGCTGGGTGAGTCCTTCGCCCCGGCCAGCCCGCAGGCCGCGATGCGGGCCGGGATCGCCACGATCTACCAGGAGCTCGACCTCGTCGATGATCTCTCCGTCGCCGAGAACGCCTTCCTCGGCCACGAGGAGAGCCGGGGCGGCTTCCTGCGCCGGCGCTCCACCGCGCACCGGACCAGGGAGATCCTGGCCCGGCTCGGGCACGACCACATCTCCCCGCGCCGCCTGGTCCGGTCGCTGCCCGCGGCCGGCAAACAGATCGTCAGCATGGCCCGCGCGCTCTCGCACGACGCCCGGCTGATCGTGATGGACGAGCCCAGCGCCGTGCTCGCCCACGACGAGGTCGAGAACCTCTTCCGGATCATCCGCGAGCTGACCTCGCACGGCATCGCGGTCATCTACATCTCGCATCGGCTGGAGGAGATCCGCGACATCGGCGACCGGGTCACCGTGCTCAAGGACGGCCGGACCACCGCCGCCAACCTGCCGGCGCGCAGCACGCCGACCCGGGAACTGGTCAGCCGGATGACCGGGCGGACCATCGAGTACGTCTTCCCGCCGCGCGAGGCGAAGACCGGCACCACCCCGCTGCTGGCGGTCGACGGGCTGACCCGCGCGGGCGAGTTCGCGGACGCGTCGCTGACCGTCAAGGCGGGCGAGATCGTCGGCATCGCGGGGCTGGTCGGCTCGGGCCGCTCGGAGCTGCTGGAGACCATCTTCGGGGCCCGGCGGGCGGACAGCGGCACGGTCACCCTGAACGGCAAGCGGATCACCACGATCGGCGGCGCGGTCAAGGCCGGCATGGGCATGGCCCCGGAGGAGCGCAAGAGCCAGGCGCTGCTGCTGGACGAGCCGATCTATCGGAACATGACGCTGGCCACCTTCGCCGGCTTCGCGCGGGGCGGCTTCACCGACGCCGGCAAGGAGCGGTCGGCGGCCGCGCAGACCGCCGAATCCCTGGAGCTGCGCCCGCGCGACGTGAGCCGCCCGGTCCGCACCCTCTCCGGCGGCAACCAGCAGAAGGTCGTCGTGGGCCGGTGGCTGCTCGGCGGAACCAAGCTGCTGCTGCTCGACGAGCCGACCCGCGGCGTGGACGTCGGCGCCCGGGCCGAGCTCTACCAGGTCATCCAGGATCTCGCCGCCGGCGGTGTCGGCGTGCTGCTGGTCTCCAGCGAGGTCCCCGAGGTGCTCGGTCTGGCCGACCGGGTCCTGGTCATGCGCGAGGGGCACCTGATCCACGAGGCGCCCGCGAGCGAGATCGACGAAGCCACAGTTCTTGATCTCGTCATGGCGGGATCTCTGATGGAAGGGGAGCCGGCATGACCGCCTGCACCGAGCGTCGCCTCCCGGCGGCCGGCAACGGCCGGGACCGCGAGGGCCAGAAGGGCATGCCAGAGGGAGGCACAGCATGACCGCCTGCACCGAGCGTCGCCTCCCGGCGGCCGGCAACGGCCGGGACCGCGAGGGCCAGAAGGGCATGCCAGAGGGAGGCACAGCATGACCGATCAGACGACCAAGGCGAGCCTGCCGGCGCAGAGCCCGCCGGTCGACCCGCCGCAGCCCGGCAAGAGGCTGTCGCCGGCCGACTGGTTCAAGGGCGACGGCGCGGAGCCGCTGCGCCGCAACCTCGGCCTGATCGGCGTGCTGGTGATCCTGGTGATCATCGGCGCCGTCACCCGGCCCGAGCTGTACGGCGACGCCACCTGGGTGAAGAACAACACCTTCACGATCCTCCAGCAGGCCTCCGCGATCGGCGTGGTCACCGTCGGCATGACGTTCGTGATCATCGGTGGCGGCATCGACCTGTCGGTGGGCGCGATCATCGCGGTGGCCGGCGTCTGGTCGACGACGCTGGCGACGCAGAGCTACGGCACCCTCGGCATGATCTTCACCGCCGTCGTGGTCGGGATCGTGGTCGGCCTGATCAACGGCGTGCTGATCTCGTACGGCCGGCTGGTGCCCTTCATCGCGACGCTGGCCATGATGGTCGCGGCCCGCGGCGTGGCGGCGCAGATCTCCGGCAAGCAGACCCAGGTGTCGACGAACACCACGATCAACGACATCGCCAGCACCCGGCCGCTCGGCATCCCGCTGCTGGTCTACATCCTGGCGCTGGTCGTGGCGGCGGGCTGGGTGCTGCTCAACCGCACCACGTTCGGCCGCCGCACGGTGGCCGTCGGCGGCAACCCGGAGGCCGCCCGGCTGGCCGGCATCAACGTCAAATTCCACACCGTGCTGCTGTACGCGCTCTCCGGCCTCTGCTGCGGCATCGCGGCGGTCATGCTGACGTCCCAGGCGACCAGTGCGCAGGCCGCCATGGCGAACCTTTACGAACTGGACGCGATCGCTGCGGCGATCATCGGTGGCACGCTGCTCAGCGGCGGCCGCGGCACCATCATCGGCGCGCTCTTCGGTGTGCTGGTCTTCTCCACCATCACCAACCTCTTCGCGATCAACAACCTTTCCACCGAGGCCCAGAACATGGTCAAGGGCGGCATCATCGTCGCGGCCGTGCTGGTCCAGCAGTTCCGCTTCCGCTCCCTCACCCAACTCCTCGGGCGCAAGCCCATTTCCTGACCCAGCCCCCCACACTTCAGGCGACCGGCAACGGCCGCCCGGTCAACCCTGGGAGAAAAACGATGTCCGACCTTTCCCGTCGCCGCATTCTCTTCGGCGGTGCCGCTCTCGGCGCCGGCGCCCTGCTCACCGCCTGCACCAGCAACACGCCGCAGGAGAACACCCAGGTCAACACCGGTAACGAGGAGGCGAACCCGAACGCCGCCCCGGGCCAGAAGGTGATCATCGGCTTCTCCGCGCCGGCCGCCGACCACGGCTGGATCGCGGCCATCACCAACAACGCCAAGGCTCAGGCCGCCGCCTACTCCGACGTGGAGCTCAAGGCCGTCGAGGCCGGTGCGGACGCCGCCACCCAGCGGGCGGCGCTGGCCACCCTGATCGCGCAGAAGCCGAACGTGCTGGTGATGCTGCCGCACGACGGCAAGGAGCTGAACGCCGTCGGGCTGGAGGCCATGCGGGCCGGCATCCCGGTGGTCAACCTGGACCGGGCGTTCCCGGACCGGGCCGCGTACCGGCTGCAGATCAAGGGCGACAACTTCGGCATGGGCATCGCCGCCGGCACCTACATCGCCGAGCAGCTCAAGGCCAAGAACGTGGCCAACCCGATCATCGGCGAGATCCCCGGCATCGACTCGCTGGAGCTGACCCAGGAGCGGTCGAAGGGCTTCGTCGCGGCCCTGGCGAGCTTCGGCTTCAAGGTGGCCAACCGGCGGCCGGCCGACTTCACCGCCGACGGCGGCCAGAAGGCCGCGACCGACCTGCTGCAGGCACTGCCGAAGATGGACGCCCTCTGGAACCACGACGACGACCAGGGCATCGGCGTGCTCGCCGCGATCAACCAGGCGAGCCGCAAGGACTTCTTCATGGTCGGCGGCGCCGGCTCGAAGGCGGCCATCGACGCGATCACCGCCGGCAACAGCGTGCTGCAGGCGACGGTGACCTACAGCCCGTCGATGGCCTCGTCGGCGATCTCCCTGGCCCGCCTGATCGGCCAGAACAAGGGCATGTCCGACCTGGTTGAGCTCCAGGTGCCCAAGGAGATCACCCTCGCCTCCGAGACGATCACCAAGGAGAACGCCGCCCAGTACGCCAAGCTCGGCTTCTGAGCGGGTCCGTCCACTTTGTCGTAGAAGGAGATCACATGGGGCAGCTGCGGGTCGGCATGGTCGGGTACGCGTTCATGGGCGCCGCGCATTCACAAGCGTGGCGAACCGTCAACCGCGCCTTCGACCTGCCGCTGTCGGCACGGATGTCGGTCGTCTGCGGCCGCGACGAGGAAAAGGTCGCGGCCGCGGCGGCGAAGTTCGGCTGGGAAGGCCACGCCACCGACTGGCGTGCGGTCGTCGAGCGGGACGACATCGACCTGGTCGACATCTGCACGCCGGGAGACACCCATCGCGAGATCGCGCTCGCCGCGCTCGCCGCGGGCAAGCACGTGCTCTGCGAGAAACCCCTGGCCAATTCGGTGGCCGAGGCCCGGGAGATGGCCGGGGCCGCGGCACAGGCACAAACCCGGGGGGTACGGGCGATGTGCGCGTTCAACTATCGCCGGGTCCCCGCGGTCACGCTGATGCGCCAGCTGGTGGCGGACGGCCGGATCGGCACCATCCGGCACGTCCGGGCGGTCTACCTGCAGGACTGGATCGTCGACCCGGAGTTCCCACTGGTCTGGCGGCTGCGCCGGGACGTCGCGGGCTCCGGCGCGCTGGGCGACATCGGCGCACACATCGTCGACCTGACCCAGTTCGTCACCGGCCAGTCGATCACCGGTGTCAGCTCCCTGACCGAGACCTTCGTCAAGGAGCGGCCGCTGCCCATCGCGGCGGCCGGGCTGTCGGCCGAGGGCAACGGCAGCGCGGGCCGCGGGCAGGTGACAGTGGACGACGCCGCGCTGTTCCTGGCCCGGCTCGACGGGGGAGCGATCGCCACCTACGAGGCGACCCGCTTCGCGACCGGCCGCAAGAACGGGCTGCGGGTGGAGCTGAACGGCTCGCTGGGCTCGCTGGTGTTCGACTTCGAACGGATGAACGAGCTCGAGTTCTACGACGCCGCGCTGCCCACGACCGAGCAGGGCTTCAGCCGGATCATGGTGACCGAGGCGGATCACCCGTACATGGCGGCGTGGTGGCCGCCGGGTCACCCGATCGGTTACGAGCACACGTTCACCCATGAGTTCCGTGACCTGATCGAGGCGATCGCCGCCGAGCAGGATCCGACGCCCTCGTTCGCCGACGCGCTGCAGGTGCAGCTCGTCCTCGACGCGGTCGAGCGTTCGGCGGCCGCGTCGGCCTGGGTCGACGTGGAATCCGCGCTGGCGGCCGTCTGAGCCTGCCCGCGGCGGAAAACAGAATGTAACCCCGACTGAGCCGGCCCGCGGCGGAAAACAGAATGTAACCCCGAAGGGGGAATGCCTCCGCAGCACGCCGCGAGGGACGAACCGGTTGCGCCCCGGGTCGTCGGGCGTGCGACGGAGCGGCTGTCCGGCATCGACCGACCGGGTTCCCGGCCGGTGCCGGACAGCCGCGGGACATCCGCACGTGTGATCGTCTCGTGCGTGTCCGAGTGTGCAATTGATGAACAGATAACGCTCTCTACGGTGGTGTGTCGAGTTGCCCCGCGGAGAGACCATAGGCAGCTCATGGCGGGCGGTGGCATCGGCGCGGGCCGATGCCGCCGCCCTTTGTGGATCAGGTCTACGCCGGTCATGGCGTCGCACGGCGCGTACGACGCTGATCCGGCAGGCGGTCGAGTCTCGTATCCGAGGGCAGACAACCCACGGATGGAGGCGTCATGGCATCCCGTCGGTCCGCCACGGCGGCATCGGAATCTCGCAGCGATGTGGTCCATACTGGACGCTGCACGAACCGATGCACGTGCGAATGCACCGGTGACGCCCCGCCCCAGGAGGGATTCTGATGCGTCTGCGCCACCACTCGGGCCGGGTCGTCCACTTGAGCCACGGCATCAACGAGCGGCCCGCCCGGGATCTCCCGGCCGTCGTCGAGCACCTCGACGTGTACGCCGCCGTTCGTGACCAGCTGGCCGTGGAGACCCTGGGGGTGAGCCTCTGGCTCCCGCCCACCCTCGCCGCCGCCCTCGCCATCGATACGCGCTCCCGCACCCGGCTGCGTGCCGAGATCGCAGCCCGCGGGCTCGAGATCGTCACGTTGAGCGGAGTGGCGTACGCCGAGGGCGGCGACGAGGCCCCCGAGGTGCCCGACTGGAGCAGCCCGGCCCGCCTGGAATACACGCTCGACCTGGCCCGGATCCTCACCGACCTGCTGCCCGAGGACGCCGTGCGCGGCGCGGTGACCACCACCGGCCTCGGCCCGCGGGACGGCTGGGACGAGGGTAAGGGCAGGGCGAGCGCCCGGATCCTGTCCCGGCTCTCGGCCGGCCTCGCGGAGGTGGCCTGGAGCACCGGCCGGGCGGTCCGCGTCGGCTTCCAGCCCGAGCCGGGCTTCGTGCTCGACGACACCGCCTCGATCGTCGAGGCCTTCGGCCGGCTCGACCGCGAACGCCTCGGCGTCAGCCTCGACCTGTGCAACCTCGCCTGCACCTGGCAGGACCCGGCCGCCGCCCTGGTGCAGTTCGCCGCGGCCGGCATCTCGGTCATCCGGGTCCGGATCGCCGCGGCGCTGGAGGCCACCCAGCCGGTCGCGGCCGCGGCGGCCCTGCGCGGGTATGTGGCACCGGGGCACCCGCACCAGGTCACCAACCCCGCCGGGGAACGCGTGGCAGACCTGTCCCAGGCGCTCGACGACCTCCCGCCCGGCCCGTGGCGGGTGCGCTGCCACGTCCCGCTGCACAGCACGCCCCCGGCGCCGCTGACCGCCACCACCAAGGTCTGGCAGTCGGCGCTGCGGCACCTGACGGGCGGCGAGCACCCCGGCACTGAGTACCTCGCCGTGGAGTCTTCGGCTGAGGGCGCCAGCGCCGAAATCGCGTACGCGAAAAGCGCCTTGGGGGAGCTGGGCCTCTCGCCGCCGGCCGAGGCCTGCGCCGCACGATGATGGCAGGGCTTTCGCGGCCGAGTCCGCGGCTCTAGAGTCGGTGCTGGCACCGCCGCGACGGGCGGGCCAGGCCGGGAGGCGCAAACCCGGCCCGGCCGCGACGCCCCGACCGGTTGTGCCACCGGCCCGCCGCCCTCGCGCGGGCCACCGGAACCCTCTTCGTGCACCAGCGAACAGGGAGTTTGACAATGGCGCGACCCATCACGCTCTTCACCGGCCAGTGGGCGGACCTGCCGTTCGACGAGGTCTGCCGGCTCGCCTCCGAATGGGGCTACGACGGCCTGGAGATCGCCTGCTGGGGCGATCACTTCGAGGTGGACCGGGCGCTGGCCGAGGACGACTACGTCGACCGCAAGCGCGAGCAACTCGCGAAGCACAACCTGAAGGTCTTCGCGATCTCCAACCACCTGGTCGGCCAGGCGGTCTGCGACCACCCGATCGACGAACGGCACCAGGAGATCCTGCCCGCGGCGATCTGGGGCGACGGCGAGGCCGAGGGGGTGCGCGGCCGGGCCGCCGAGCGGATGAAGGACACCGCCCGCGCCGCCGCTCGCCTGGGCGTGGACACCGTGATCGGCTTCACCGGCTCCTCGATCTGGCACACCGTGGCCATGTTCCCGCCGGTGCCGCCGGCCATGATCGAGCGCGGCTACCAGGACTTCGCCGACCGGTGGAACCCGATCCTCGACGTCTTCGACGCCGAGGGAGTGCGATTCGCGCACGAGGTGCACCCCAGCGAGATCGCGTACGACTACTGGACCACCCGCCGCACGCTCGACGCGATCGGGCACCGGCCGGCGTTCGGGCTCAACTGGGACCCGTCCCACTTCGTCTGGCAGGACCTCGACCCGGTCAACTTCATCCTCGAGTTCGCCGACCGGATCTACCACGTCGACTGCAAGGACGCGAAGGTCCGTACCGGTGACGGCCGCCGCGGCCGGATGGCCTCCCACCTGCCCTGGGCCGACCTGCGCCGGGGCTGGGACTTCGTCTCGACCGGGCACGGCGACGTGCCCTGGGAGGACTGCTTCCGGGCGCTGAACGCGATCGGCTACTCCGGGCCGCTGTCGATCGAGTGGGAGGACGCCGGCATGGACCGCCTCGTCGGCGCCCCGGAGGCGCTGCAGTTCGTCCGCCGGCTCGCCTTCGACGCGCCGAGCGCGGCCTTCGACGCGGCCTTCTCGTCGTCGTCCTGAATCACCTCGGACATGCCAAGGCCCGGCCCACAATGTGGGGGCCGGGCCTTGAGCGGCGGTACGTCAGTAGGTCGTACCGGTGCCGTTGGACGACGACGGCGTCCCGGCGCTGCTGCTCGTGAGGGTGCTGTCGGAGGTGCTGGTGGTGCTGGCCGACTGCAGCTTCTCGCCGAGCTTGGACTGGTTGAGCTTGTCCTTGCCCTCGGTGTAGAGCTTGTTGGCCTGCGCCTGGGCGACGCCGGCGGCCTCCTGGACCGTCGGGTGCTCCCACACCTTCTTGGCGTTGGCCGTGATCTCCTCGTACTTCTCCCGGCCGGCACGGCTGCCCAGGACGAAGCCCGCCGCGAGACCCGTGATGAACATGAGCTTTCCGCGCATGGCGGCTCCTTCCGTTCGGTGACGCTCGTGCGTCTGACAACTGCATACCCATCCTGCCCCGCAGTCATGCCCCCGGCCGGTGTTTCATCCCGTAGCGCTCCGCCCGGCGTGCCGGGGTCACCCGTTTACGCCTGAGGGCCGCAGTCATGTATTGTCGTTTCGGTCGCCACGACACACCGCGAGAGCGGGGGGTTGAGGTGGCAGTTCGATCCCCTGTAGCTCAATTGGCAGAGCAGCCGGCTGTTAACCGGCAGGTTATTGGTTCGAGTCCAATCGGGGGAGCTCACGCTCCAGCTCCACATCGCGCGTCCGGCACCCGCCGGGCGCGCTTCTTCTTTCTCCTGCCCCCGGTCCGGTCCGCCGTTAAGCTGAGGTCTGCGTTGTTTGTCCTCCAGTGAGGTGTGCCCGTGTCGCAGCCCGTATCGGTGGACGTCGTCATCGTCGGCGGCGGACTCGCGGGACTAGCCGCTGCCCGGCGCCTGGACCGCGCCGGGGTGAACTGGCTGCTGGTGGAGGCGACAGACCGGATCGGCGGCCGGGTGGCCACCGACGTGGTGGACGGCTGGCGGCTCGACCGGGGCTTCCAGGTGCTCAACACGGCATATCCGCGGGTGCCCGCGCTGGTCGACATCGACGCCCTGGACATGCGCTATTTCACCCCGGGCGTGCTCGTCCGCCGCGGCTCCCGGCTGCACCGCCTGGAAAATCCGCTGCGCGACCCGCGCTCGACGACCAAGACGCTGACCTCCGGGGTGGGCTCGCTGGCCGACCGGCTCAGGTTCGCGGCGCTGGCGACCCGCTACGCGACGTACCCGCCGGCCCGGCTGCTGGACGCCCCGGAGGTGACAACCCAGGAGGCGCTGCGCCGAGCGGGCCTCTCGCACCAGATGATCGAGGAGGTGCTGCGGCCGTTCCTGTCCGGGGTCTTCGCCGACCGCGCCCTCGACACGTCCAGCCACGTGCTGGCGATGGTGCTGCGCTCGTTCGCCCGGGGCCGGATCGGAGTCCCTGCGGGAGGCATGGCCACCCTGCCGGCGGCGGTGGCGGGCCCGCTGCCGTACCCGCAGCTGCTGGTCGGCGCCCGGACCCTGTCGGTCGGCCCGGGCCTGGTGGTGACGGACGGCGGCGAGATCCACTGCCGCGCGCTGATCGTGGCGACGGACCCGGCAACGGCGGCGACCCTGCTGCCCCGCCTCCCGGCACCGGACATGCGCGGCCTGACCACGTACTACTTCGGTGCCGACCAGGCACCGCTCGACGAACCGACCCTGCTGCTGGACGGCGACCGCCGCGAGATCGTGGCCAACACCGTCGTGATGTCCAACGCGGCCCCGGAATACGCCCCGGCGGGCAAATCCCTGATCGCGGCGTCCTCGGTGGGCGTCTCGGCCCCGTCCGGAGCCTCGGAGGCGGTGATCCGGGTGGAACTGGCCCGGATGTACGGCGTCCCGACCGACGACTGGGAGCTGCTGAACGTGATATCCCTGCCCCACGCGCTCCCGGCGGCGAACGTCCCACAGGCCAGGCTGCGCAAACCGGTGGCGCTGGGGGAAGGCTTGTTCGTGGCGGGCGACCACCGCGACAGCCCGTCGATCCAGGGGGCGCTGGCCAGCGGCTGGCGCACGGCCGGCGCGGTCCTGGCATCGTTGGGCGCCAGGGTCTCGTCGCAGCCGATCTGACGGTTCTGCGCCTTCCGGCGGTGCTGGGGCGGAAAAGTAGCCGTTACCATGGCGACGGCGAAGATCGGTAGCTCGGAGTTGAACTGCCGGGATAGGATCGCCGCCGGTACGGGGCGGTAGCTCAGTGGGTTAGAGCAGGGGACTCATAATCCCTCGGTCGCGGGTTCGAGTCCCGCCCGCCCCACAAGTGCGTCGCCGCGCGAACCGAGCGAGGTCGCGTGGGCTTCGCCTGGTGTCCTGCGACGGCGCAAGCCTTTCGTTTTTTTCGAATATCGGTATGCTGGGGTCATGGCCAGCACACTTCGTGAACGGACCGTTCTGCCGCCCGATGATCCGTCGGACATGGTCCGGCTTGCTCGCGGTTTGGCCCGGGTCACAGCTCCGGCTCAGGCGAGGCTTGTCGGCCCTGACGGCTCGCAGATTGACATCCCTGTCGAGTTGTACGGCGTGCTGCGTGACGTGGTGGTGGCACTGTCTGAAGGGCTGGCCATCACCATCGCCCCACACAACACGATGCTGACCACCCAGGAAGCCGCTGACCTGCTCAATGTTTCCCGACCGACCCTGGTCCGGCTGCTGACCGACGGCGAGATCGCACACACCATGCGCGGCCGGCACCGGCGGGTGCTGCTGCGTGACGTCCTCGACTATCGGGAGCGGACCCGCCAGGAGCGTCGGCAGGTACTGGACCAGATGACCGCCGACGCCGAGGAAGACGGGCTCTACGAGGCCACATCCACGCCGAGACGGACCAGGTGAGGGCCGGCGTCCGTGGCCTTCCCCGCCTTCCTCGACACCTGCGTCCTCTACCCGGCTTACCTCTGCGACACCCTGCTGCGACTCGCCGAGGCCGAGGCGTTCCGTCCGTTGTGGTCCGCTGATGTCCTCGCTGAGCTTCGCCGTAATCTGATCGAGCGGGGTCTCGGTCCCGACCGGGTCGATCGGCGGATCGCGCAGATGAGCCGATCGTTCCCGGACGCTGCCGTGACCGGTTACGAATCGCTCGTCGGCGGGATGACCAACGACCCGAAGGACCGGCACGTACTTGCCGCCGCAGTCCGGGCGAATGCCGAGGTCGTGGTCACCTTCAACCTTGCTGATTTTCCTGACCCGGCACTCAAGCCGTTCGATATCAGCGCGATCCATCCGGATGACTTCCTGCTGGACCAACTCGATCTCTATCCCGGTGTGACGGTGGAGGTCCTGCGCCAGCAGGCAGCTTCCTACAAGCGTGAGCCAACTACCGTGCCCGGCGTTCTCGTGCTGCTCGAGCGTGGCGGCGTGCCGCGGTTCGCGGCCGAGGTTCGCCGGCATTTGTGACATCGTGTCACCGATGCGGCCGGGCGTCATGCCGGGCCTCGCTGACCGCGAGGGCCAGCGTCAGCCGCCCGTGACCTGGTCAAATGCTCCGGCAGTGGATCACCGGCGACAGTGATATGCGGTTCGCGCAGCGACGCGTCCGGCCACCCATGCTGGCTCCGGGGGCGACCCCCGGATACCCCACGGTGCGGTGGTCGGGCTCCGCGGGCTGGTCGCGGCCGTCGGCGCCCGCCCGCCCTCCTCAATCGGCGCTGGGCGTGGCGGTTTCGCGCAGCCGGCGGTGCAGGAATGCCCGCTCCGGTCCGTTGCCGGCGAGATCGAGCGCCTGCCGGTACGCGTCCGCGGCCTCCGCTGTCCGGCCCAGCCGGCGAAGCAGATCGCCGCGGGCCGCGGGAAGCAGGTGATATCCGGCCAGCCGCCGGTCAGCCGTCAGGGCCTCCAGCAGTGCGAGCCCGGCGGCGGGTCCGTCGACCATGGCGACCGCCACCGCCCGGTTGAGCTCGACCAGCGGCGAAGGCGCCACCGTGCGGAGGACGTCGTACAGGGCGACGATCTGCGGCCAGTCGGTGGTCGCGACGGTCGCCGCCTCGTCGTGCACGGCCGCGATGGCGGCCTGTAACGCGTACGGGCCGGGTTGGCCACCGGTCAGCGCGTTGATCACGAGCCGGCGCCCTTCCTCGATCTTTCCGGCGTCCCATCGGGAGCGGTCCTGGTCGTCGAGCAGCACCAGGTCGCCGCGGACGTCCACCCGCGCGTCGCGGCGGGCGTCGATGAGCAGCATGAGGGCGAGCAGGCCGGATACTTCCCGTTGCCGGGGCATGAGGCGGTGCAGGATCCGGGCCAGCCGCACCGCTTCGTCGGCCAGTTCGGGGCGCATCAGAGCGGGGCCGCTGGTCGCGGCGTACCCCTCGGTGAAGATCAGATAGATCACCCGAAGCACCGCCGGTAGCCGTACCGGCAGCTCGTGGTTCCGGGGCACACGGAACGGGATTCGCGCCTCGCGGATCTTGCGCTTCGCGCGTACGAGTCGTTGGGCCATTGTGGCGTTCGGAGTGAGGAATGCGCGGGCGACCTCCGGCGTGGTGAGGCCACCGAGGCAGTTCAAGGTCAGCGCGGTCTGCGCCTCTACCGCCAGCGCCGGGTGGCAGCAGGTGAAGAAGAGGTGCAGTCGCTCGTCCGGCTCGTCGTCCGGGTCGGCCCAGCCCTGCTCTGGCTCCGGCGGTGGCGGCACATACCGGTCGGCCTCGACCTGCAGCAGGGCCAGCTTCGCCGCCAGCACCTTGTCGCGGCGCAACAGGTCGACCGCCCGGTGGCGGGCCGTGGTCAGCAGCCACGCCGCCGGGCGGTTGGGCACCCCGTCGCGCGGCCACCGCTGCAACGCAGCGGCGACGGCGTCCGAGGCGACCTCCTCGGCCAAATCGAGGTCACCGAGGGTACGGACGAGCGCGGCCAGCAGTCGCCCCCACTCTTCGCGGAAGACCGCTTCGACCGAGTCGGCCGCCGTACCCATCGGTGACCTCCGATATCAGGAGAACTCCATGATCGGCCGCACTTCGACCGACCCGTACTTCGCGCCCGGGCATTTCGCCGCCCAGTCGATCGCCGCGTCCAGATCAGGCACGTCGATCAGGTAGTAGCCGCCCAGGACCTCCCGGGTCTCGGCGAACGGTCCGTCGGTGACCACTCGCTCGCCGTCCTTGATCCGTACGGTGGTGGCCGTCTTGCTGTCCTGCAGAGCCTCCCCGCCCGTGCTGGCCTTGGCCTCGTTGATCGCGTTGCTGTATGCCCAGTACTCGTTCATCACCTTCTCGGCCTCGGCCGGGTCGGGCGCGGCGGTCGATTCCTCGCTGTAGATCAGCAACAGGTAACGCATGGTGGTCTCCCTAGGTCGGGGTGGCTGCCGATTGGCCGCTTCCACCGTGACGACGATCGGGAACGGCGTTATCGACAGCTCCTGCGAGATTTTTCTACCGGACAGGCACCGGCCGCAGGACCCGTCCGGCCAGAAGCCGGCGCCATCAGGCCGCCTCTTCCGGCGGTGCCGAACGCCGTACCGGTCAAACCTGGCTTCGCCGCCGAAGCGCGACGCCACCGCGCGCGCCGGCAGGTATCGGACCAGGTGAGGGCTGGCGGCCGTGGCTTTCCCCGCCTTCCTCCGCTCTCAGCGACCGCCCGGGCCGAGTGGGTCGGCTCGCCGAGGCCAAAGCCGGCGACGGCGTCCTGGTCATCGGCACCACGCGCTTCGTCGGGGAAGGCTTCGACGACCCTGGGCTCGGCGCCATTGTCGCCCGGCGGTTCCGCTCAGGTCGCGCGTGCGGACGAGGCGCGGCGCAGCGACATCAACGCGCCGACGATCACGACCGCGACGACGCTGATGCCGATGCGTACGTAGGAGTGCTCCAGCGGGCCGCCGGCGAACTGCTCGGTCCGGACGAGTCCGTAGAGAACCGAGTGGACCGCAATGGGAACCGCGATATAGGTGATCCACCAGTGGCCACGTGTTTCGGATTTCGACATGCGATAAATTCTGGCGGCTCGGGCAGCCCGGCGAATCTGGCCGTGGTCGGAGATCAACCTCTACCCGAGGTTATAGATTGCTACGGCGCCTTCGCTCTTTTTCTCACGGTTCCTTTCAACGTGGATGTCCGTCGCCCGGCCCGGAAGCTAATCGTCCGGACGGGGCACCCGGACGACCCCGAGGTGCCCACCAAGCGTCCTTACGGCGGTGGTTATTACGTCATGGCCGCCGATCCTACGTAGCCACTGACCGTCAGATGACGCTAGTGGGCGGGAAGTCGTCGCTCTTACGGTTCTCACCACTTGGTGTGGGTCGGGCGACCCGGTCGTCGGCATCCGAAGCACGTTGAGGGAGAACCCTCATGGACCCGATCGACGCCGCCGAGGTCAACGAGGCGCTTCGCGCCTCCTTTCAGCGGCAGCAAGCACTACGACAATCACTGGAGAAGAGTCCACATGCGAATTCGTGTCTCCAAGGCACTCGCTCTGATGGTGACCCTCGCCGTGGCGGGCGGTGTGTCGGTGGCCGGCGCACACGCGGCCCTCGGCGGCGCCCGGAGCAAGCCGAAGCCGACGATCGTGCTGGTGCACGGTGCGTTCGCCGAGTCGGCCAGCTGGAAAGGCGTCATCGAACGGCTCCAACGGCGTGGGTACCAGGTCGTCGCCCCCGCCAACCCGCTGCGTGGCCTGAGCTCGGACGCCGACTACCTACGAACGGTCGTCGACTCGGTGGCGGGACCGGTGGTGCTCGTCGGTCACTCGTACGGTGGCGCGGTGATCACCAACGCCGCCCGGGGTGACGCCGACGTCAAGGCCCTGGTCTACGTCGCGGCCTTCGCTCCCGCCGCCGGCGAGAGCGCCCTTGAGCTGTCCGGCAAGTTCCCGGGCAGCACGCTCGGCGGAACGCTCGCGCCGCTGGCGCTCGGTGACGGGAGCTCGGACCTCTACATCCGGCCGGACCTGTTCCGGCGGCAGTTCGCGGCCGACGTCGCCAAGGACGAGGCGACCCTGATGGCGGTCACTCAGCGGCCGATTCGCGACGCGGCCCTCGGCGAGGTCTCGGGTGTGCCTGCCTGGGCCGGCACGCCGTCCTGGTTCCTGCTGGCCGGGGCGGACCTCAACATCCCGGTCCGGGCGCAGCGGTGGATGGCCGCTCGGGCCGGCTCGCGCGGGACCGTGGAGATCGCGAAGGCGTCACACGCGGTCGGTGTCTCGCACCCCGGGCCGGTGGCGGACCTCATCGTCCGGGCGGCGACGGCTCGCTGACCTGATCCGGACGGGGTCGCCCGACCCGCCGACGACCCCGGTCGTCACCGCGGCAGCCGACGTGGTGCGCGACGAGGCGAGGCCTACGCCGCGAATTCCGCCGGGCCGGCGTTCCGGTGACCGTGACGCGCTGATGACTTCCCGCACGATGAGGAGAACGACTATGCCCGCCAACCCGCACAACCTGGCCCTGGAACCTGCCGCACAGGCGTTCGTGGAGGCCACCGCCGACCCGCCCTACCTCTACCAGCTCCCGCCGGACGAGGGCCGCAAGGCCGTGGCCGAGGCGCAGAGCGGTGAGATCGACATGCCGGCGGTGGACGACGAGTGGCTGACGATCGACGGCGGGACCGCCGGGGACGTACGGATCCGGATCGTGCGCCCGGCCGGCGCCACCGGCCGGCTCCCGGTGATCCTCTATATCCACGGCGCCGGCTGGGTTTTCGGGGACGCGAACACCCACGACCGTCTCGTCCGGGACCTGGCCGTCGGTACCCACGCCGCAGTCGTGTTCCCGGAGTACGACCGGTCACCGGAAGCCCACTACCCGGTAGCGATGAACCAGGCGTACGCCGTCGCGAAGTGGATCACTCTGAACGGGGCCACGCACCGGCTCGACGCCGGCTACATGGCGGTCGCCGGCGACTCGGTCGGCGGCAACATGGCCGCCGCGGTGACGATGCTGGCCAAGTTCCGCGGCGATACGTCGTTCGTCGGCCAGGTGCTGTTCTATCCGGTTACCGATGCCGCGTTCGACACCGCCTCGTACCACCAGTTCGCCGAGGGTTATTTCCTCACCCGCGAGGCCATGAAGTGGTTCTGGGACCAGTACACCACCGACGAGTCGCAGCGCGGGCAGGTCACCGCGTCACCGCTGCGCGCGACCGCGTCGCAACTGGAGGGCCTGCCGCCGGCTCTCGTCATCACCGCGGAGGCGGACGTGCTGCGCGACGAGGGCGAGGCGTACGCGGCCAATCTGCGGGCCGCCGGCGTGCCGACCACGGCTGTCCGCTATGGCGGCACGGTTCACGACTTCGTCATGCTCAACGCGCTGCGCGACACCTGTGCCGCCAAGGCCGCGATCGCTCAGGCTTGCGGTTTCCTGCACTCCGTCCTGTACGTCGGCACACGGCAGCGCTTCGCGGCCTCACTCTGATCCGCCGCGCCCGGTGCCCGGCCGGATCCTCGCCGAGCTGCCGCCGGGTAGCTTCGCGGCCTCGTTCTGATCCCGCGGCGCCCGGTGCCCGGCCGATCCTCGCCGAACTGCCGGTGGGTCGCTTCGCCGCCGGGCGGGGGGCATCGAGAACCCGGTGAATCCCGGCCTGAACCCGGTGGGGTCGGCAGGCCTAAGTGGTCGGTTGCCGGCCCGGGCGTCGACCGCCCTGGCCGGCAGCCACGGCCTTTCCTCGCGGGGCGAGACCGGCCAGCAGACCGGCCAGCAGGCCGGGGACGGCGAAGCCGTAGAAGCCGGCCTGGGCAGCGAAGCCGTCGGTCAGCAGCCAGCCGCCGTACAGCGGGCCGAGGACGCCGCCGAAGCGTCCGATACCCAGCGCCAGACCGAGGGCCTTACCGCGCAGCAGCGTCGGATATGAGGCCGCGATCAGGGCGTTCACCAGGAACTGGGCGGTGACCAGGCCGGCGCCGACGAGGGCCGTCAGGCCGTAGCCGACCGGCACCGGGGGTGCCTGGGCGAGCAGGACCAAGGCAACGGCCCCGGCGGTGTAGGACAGCAGAATGGCCGGCCGGGCACCGAAGCGGTCGGCGAGCCTGGGCGACGTCGCGGAGCCGACGATCACGCCGAGGTTCAGCACGACCAGGAAGCCCAGGGACGTGCCGAGAGAGTAACCGGCACGGGTCATCAGCACGGGCAACCAGGTATAGGCGCCGAAGAGGACGAGCAGGCTCAGGAAGGTCACCGTCAGGAACGCCACTGTCGTTGCGGCGTGGTCGCGGGCGAACAACAGTCGCCACGAATCCGGCGGGGACTTCCGGTGCGCGGTGCGGTCGCGGCGGGTCGCCAGGTAGTCGGCAGACTCCGGCAACCAGCGCAGCAGCGCCGGGAGGAGTACGACGGCCGGGAGCGCACCGAGAAGGAACAGGCCACGGAACCCCTGCCCGCCGAGGGTCAGGGCGGCCAGCGCGCTGCACAAACCGCCGTAGCCGATGCCGCTGAAGGCCAGACCCTGGTAGAGGTTGCGGTGCTGAGTCGGGGCGTATTCGGAGACGAGCGCCGCCGCAGTCGGCAGCAACACCCCGGCGCCGAGCCCGACCACCAGACGCCCCGCGCCGAAGACCGCGGCCGTCGGCGCCGCGCCGCAGAGCAGCATCCCGGCACTGACCATCACCAGCCCGGTCAGCAGCACCGGGCGGCGGCCGCGACGGTCGGCCCAGAAACCCGCGGTCAGCGCGCCGAGCAGCATCCCTACCAGGGCGACAGATCCCAACACGCCGACATCGGCCCGGCTCAGGTCCCAGCCGGATGTCCGCACCAGCACGGGCACCGCGGCCCCGAAGACGACGATGTCGTAGCCCTCGAGCGCGAGGACGGCGCCACAGAGCACCAGTACGAGCGTCCGCTGCCGCGGTGAGTCCGTGTGATCGGTGACTCTTGCTGCCTTGCTCACGGTGTACCCCGTCAACTCGCTGGCCCCCCACAGCCTGGCATGAGGACGAGCCTCCCGCGTAGATGATCTTGAAGCAAGTTCCCGGGTACGGCCGGCACCGGGGGTGCGGCCGTACCGCGAAATTGGTCACGGTCCGTTGTCGCGACTGCGTCGTGGGGGAGGGTTCCGTTAATGTGCACCGAGAAATCCGTGACGTTTCATGTTGCGTGAGCGGTTGCGGCTGAGCAGGGGATCACCATGGCAGACGGGGCTCTGATCGGGCGTGCACCGGAGAGCCGTCGCCTGACCGATCTGATCCGGCGGATTCCCGGTCAGGGCGGCGCGCTGGTCCTGCACGGCGAGGCGGGCGTGGGGAAATCGGCCCTGCTGACCGAGGCCGCGGCGCTCGCCGTGGCCGAGGGCCTCCGGGTGCTCACCGCAGTCGGGGCAGAGACCGAGGAACACCTTCCGTTCGCCGGCTTGCACCAGATCGTGCATCCGGTCCGGGCGGGTCTCCTGGCCTTGCCGGCACTTCAGCGCGAGGCCCTGCAAGGGGCGATGGGCATGACCGACCAGGCCGTGCCGGATGTCTACCTGGTGGGTCTCGCCGTCCTGAACGTCCTCGCCGAGACTGCCGCGCAGACGCCCGTCCTGATCGTCGCCGAAGACGCACACTGGCTGGACCGGGCCAGTGCGGAGGTGCTGGCCTTCGTCGCCCGCCGGCTGGACTCCGAGCCGATCGCGCTGATCGCAGCGGTCCGGGACGGCATCCCGTCCCGCTTGAGTGCCGCGGCGCTGCCGTCGATGGCGGTGACCCGGCTGTCGGAGCGAGACTCGGCGACGCTGCTCGACCTGGTTGCTCCCCACCTCGACCAGGCCCTGCGCCAGCGACTGCTGACCGAGGCGGCCGGGATTCCGCTCGCCCTGACCGAGCTGCCCAAGGCCGTGGCGGTGCCGAGCGGGGCCTTCCCGTCCGAGTCGCTGCCGCTGACCGAGCGGCTCGAACGGGCGTTCACCGATCGGGTCGCGCAGCTGCCAGGCAGCACCCGGGCGATCCTGCCGATCGCCGCGCTCAACGACAGTGCCTCGGTGGCCGAGACCCTGGAGGCCGCCGCGGTGATCCTCGGTGCCGCGGTCGGGATGGCGGCGCTGATCCCCGCGGTCGACGCCAGACTGATCGAGCTGGGCGCACACACCATCACGTTCCGTCATCCACTGATGCGCTCGGCGATCGCCCAGGCCACCAATGCGATCGACCGTCAGCGGGTGCACGGCGCGCTCGCCCAGGTCCTCGGCGCCCGGCCGGATCGGCGAGCCTGGCATCGGGCGGCGGCCACCTGGGGAACAGATGAGAGCGTCGCCGCCGAACTGGACACTCTCGCCAACAGCGCGCAACGCCGCGGTGGGGTGTCGACCGCGGTGGCCGCGCTCGAACAGGCGGCCCGGCTCAGCGCGGTTCCGGCACGGCGGGCGGAACGGCTGCTGAGGGCCGCCGACCTGGCCGTTGAATCAGGCCGGCGGGACGTCGTGCTCCGGGTTCTGCACGAGGCGACGCTGCTGGGCCTCTCCCCACAGGACCGTGCCAGGGTCGCCTGGATCCGCGGTGGCTTCGACGACGGAATGCGCGACGACGCGGCGGGCGCGCAGGATCTGGCGCGGCTTGCCGAGTCCGTCGCCTCCGACGGCGATGCCGACCTGGCCGTTCGCATCCTCTGGAGCGCTGCCTTGCGGTGCTTCTGGTCCGAGCCCGGCGCTCAGGCCCGCGAGCACATCGTCGCCGCGGCGGAAGGCCTGCTCCCCGACAACCGCGACGCCCGGCTGCTGGCGATCCTGGCCTACGCGGCTCCGATCGAACGCGGCGCCAAGGTCGTCAACGGACTTGTCGACCTGGTGGGCCGGCCGGTCGACGGACCGCGGAACGAACGCTTCCTGGGTACCGCCGCGCTGCTGGTCGGTGCGTTCGACATCGCGGCGAAACTCTCCGCGGCCTCCCTGACCGGGCTTCGCGAGCAGGGCAGGCTCGGGTTGCTCGCGCGGGCCCTCGCCGCCCAGGCATGGAGCTCCGTACGGCTCGGAGACCTCTCCGTGGCCGCCCCGGCGGCCGAGGAAGCGAGCCGGCTCGCCCGGGAGACCGACCAGCCGTTCCTCCACGCCCTCATCTGTGCCACGCAGGCCGAGATAGCCGCCCTCCGCGGCGAGTACGGCCCGGCCGGTGACCTCGCCGCCGAGGCGGAGCAGCTGAGCGTGGCGGTGCGTGCCCGCCCTGTCCTGGCAACCGTGCAGGGCGCCAAGGGACTGATCGCGCTCGGCGAGGGACGGTTCGCCGACGCCTTCGACCACCTCCGGCGCATGCACGATCCCGCCGACTCCGCGTTCCAGATCGCGTTGCGCTGCTACGCGGTCCCGGAACTCGCCGAGGCGGCGGTTCGCAGCGGGCAGGTGCACGCCGTGTCCGACATCATCCGTGACCTGGAACAGGTGGCCCGCTCGACGTCCTCGCCGGCGCTGGCCATGGGATTGCGCTACGCGCGGGCCGTCCTGGCCCGCGACGAGGATGCCGAGGACTTGTTTCTGGTGGCGCTGGGTGCGGATTTCGCCGGGTGGCCGTTCCATCGTGCACGGGTGCAGCTCGCCTTCGGCGAGTGGTTGCGCCGGCAGCGCCGGACGTCGGAGTCCCGCCCTCAGTTGCGCGCGGCCCGCGAGACGTTCGACGCCCTCGGTGTCCACCCGTTGAGCCAGCGGGCCCGGCACGAACTGCGCGCGACCGGTGAGGGGAGCCCGCGCCGCAACCCGGATGCCCACGACCGGCTGACGGCGCAGGAGCTGCAGATCGCCCGGCTGGCGGCGGAGGGCCTGACGAACCGTGAGATCGGTCAGCGGCTCTATCTGTCGCACCGCACGGTGAGCACGCATCTCCATCGGATCTTCCCCAAGCTGGGCGTCTCCTCCCGCTCCGACCTCGGCGCGGTCCTCCACCCCGCGCCCGGTGGTTAGCGCGCGTACGTACGTGCTCGGCTCAGTCGCAGTCATATGTGGAAGTGAAGCGAATCGAGGACAGCTTGTCGTTCGAGAAGGGGTTCACGTTGGACGTCCAGTAGCCCGGAGGAATGGCGCCGAGGCCGTGCGGTGACATCTTGTGCCCGTAATTGGCGGTCTCGTAAAGGCACGCGTACACGGTTGTGTAGTTTTTGAAGGAGGTCATGCGGTCATTCATGAAATCGCCCACATAGCCCACGTGCACGTTTGAAGGGAACGCCCAGTACCGCCCCACGAATCCCGAGTGTTCGTAGATGCAGAAGTATCCGCTCCTGCAGACGTCCGCCGCGGCCTGGGCGGCAGCACCGGTAGTCGGCGCCAGCAGGGGCAGCAATACTGCCGCGAGCGCCGTGCCGAGAATCTTCTTGGGTAGCGTAAACAATTTGTTGCGCATCTCAACTCCTACGTCGGCCGCCGGTTTTTGGACTCGGCAAAAGGCTAGGTGTGCCGACTGCTCATCGAGCAGCCCGAGACTGTCCAGAACAAGTCCAGTGCAGTCCGGCGTCGTCCTGGTGGTGGGGAATTCCCGCGATCACTCCTTGAGCGTCGGACGCCAGATGAGGTCAGTGGTCGCGGCGGCCTGACGTACGAGGGCGCCGTCAGGTGACGCTTGTCCGCTCTCGGCCGCCGTCCATACGTTGTGCTGACGCTCCGAGCGGCGGGGAGCGGACGCTGTCTCGCCGATCACATTGCCCCGAAGCCACTTGCTTCGAATTCGAAGCTAGATATAGTTCATCATATGCTTCGAGTTCGAAGCATCGCCGCGGAGGAGGCGCCCACCTTGAGACGGTGGCGCCCCGGATGTCGGCCGACAAGACCATCTCCGTCACTTCCTCTCGTCCGACAAGGAGCACCACCATGGCTTTCACCCTTGACCACCAGGTCGCCGAGGCGCTCGCGCCGATGGCCTCGGCGATGGCGGGTGCCACGCCTCCGCCCGTCGGCGACGTCGCCGCCCGTCGCGCAGCGCTGGAAGGGCTCATCGGGCACACCGACTCCGCGCAACCCACTCCTGCGGACGTCACCATCACCGATCACCAACTGGTCACTTCGGACGGCGAGAAGATTCTGCTGCGCTGGTATGCCAAGAACGACGCGCCCGGCGCGACGCGCCCGGCGGCGGTCTATCTACACGGCGGCGGCATGATTCTCGGACATGCTGGCCTGTTCGACGGCTCGCTCTCCCGGTACGTGTCGGCCAGCGGCACCCCGATTCTCTCGGTCGACTACCGCCTGGCACCCGAGCACCCGCATCCGACCCCGGTTGAGGATGCCTACGCCGGCCTCGTCTGGCTGCACGAACACGCCGCCGGCCTCGGCGTCGACCCCGCCCGCATCGCGGTGTTCGGCGACAGCGCCGGCGGCGGCCTGGCAGCCGCCGTGGCGATCCTCGCCCGCGACCGCAGCGGCCCGGCGATCGCCGGGCAGATCCTCCTCATGCCGATGCTGGACGACCGCAACCTCACCCCCGACCCGCAGCTCGCCCCATTCGTGCTGTGGTCCTGGGACGACAACCGCACCGGCTGGGGTGCGCTGCTCGGCGATGCCGCAGGTGGTCCCGATGTGAACGCCTACGCCGCCCCCGCCCGGATCGCCGATCCGGCCGGGCTGCCGCCGGCCTACATCGAGGTCGGTCAGCTCGACATCTTCCGTGACGAGGCCCTGACCTACGCGCTCCGGCTCGGCCAGGCCGGCGTTCCGGTCGAGTTCCACCTGCACCCCGGCGTTCCCCACGAGTTCGAAAGCATCGCGTTCACCTCCGACGCCGCCCAGCGCGTCATGGCCGACCGGGTCCGCGTCCTGGCCGCCTTGTGACAGCACCCTCGTGATCCACGGCGGGTGACCGCCCAGCGAGGCGTGGTGCCGGGCACCGGTGGTGGGCGGCCACCCGGGGGCGAGTGACCGCCCACGCCTGTCAGCCGGTGATCTGCTGCAACCGGTTCGCGTACTGCTCGTAGCCGGTGCGGTTGGGGTGGAACGCTTCGTTCAGCGATCCGGTGCCCGGCCGGTTGATCCACGGCGCGGCGGTGCAGGCCTCGTGACCGGAGAAGATGCTCCGGCCGTCGACGAAGGTGAAGCCGCTCTTGGCCGCCGTGCGCTGCCGGATGACTTCGGCGAGGACGTCCGCGGAGTGGTTGAGCTGCTGGCGCTCGTAGGTGCTGAGCATGCAGTTGCCGACCGGGGTGGCGCTGGTCGTGACGAGGCGGGGGTATCCGACCACGTACACCTTGGCGTTGGGGGCTTTCGAGCGAATGGTGGCGAACAGCCTGTCCAGCGCCCCCGGCAGGGAGGTGGTGGCCTTGCCGAGGCCGGCCTGGACGGCGGTGGCGCAGTTCGCGTCGGTGCCGAGGACGCAGGTGGTGAGCGTCGAGGTGAAGCCGATGTCGTTGCCGCCGACGGTGATGGTCACCCAGCCGGTTTCCGCGTCGAGGTTGCCGAGCTGCTTCGTGCTGACGGTGGTCACGGTGGCACCGCTGCAGGACCGGTTGACGATGCTGTCACCGAAGGCCGCGCGGCCCTTCTTGGCGACCCAACGGGCCGGGTACGAGTAGCCGTCGCTCTGCAGACAGGTTTGGTCGCGGTAGCTGCCGGCACCGAGGCCAGAGGCGTACGAGTCGCCGAGGACCACGTAGTCACGTGCCTCGGCGGCTTGGGCGACCGCAGCGGTCAGCGCTACGGCCGCGACCGCCGTTGCGGCGATGGCTGTGCCGACGATCCAGCGTCTTGTCACGTGTTCCTCCAGAAGTGGACGGTGGTGTGCGCGGCACATGCTGGGCGGTCCGCCCGGCGCGTAGCCAGACCACTGGATGTCCACCTGATGTCCAACCAACGGGCTACCCAGGTCACCGGTCATTTCGGGGTGCCAGAGCGGACAGGATCTCGTAGACGGTGTGCGCGGCCGCGATGCCGGTGATCTCGGCGTGGTCGTACGCGGGGGAGACCTCGACGACGTCGGCGCCGACCAGGTTCAGCTCACCGAACGTGCGCAGTACGGCGAGCAGTTCCCGGCTGGTCATGCCGCCGGCCTCCGGGGTGCCGGTGCCGGGCGCGAACGCCGGGTCGAGCACGTCGATGTCGATGGAGAGGTAGACCGGCCGGTCCCCGACCCGTTCGCGGATCCGCTCGGCGATGCCGCGGGCGCCCAGGTCGTCGATCTCGACGCTGGGCACCACGTGGAAGCCCAGCTCCCGGTCCTCGGCGAGGTCCCGGGTCGAGTACAGGGGGCCGCGGGTGCCCACGTGCAGGCAGCCGGACCGGTCGATCAGGCCTTCCTCGGAGGCGCGCCGGAACGGGGTCCCGTGCGTGTGTGCCGCCCCGAAGTAGGTGTCCCAGGTGTCCAGGTGCGCGTCGAAGTGCACCACGGCGACCGGGCCGTGCTTGGCGGCCACCGCCCGCAGCAGCGGCAGCGCGATGGTGTGGTCGCCGCCGATGGTGACCAGCCGGCCGGCCCGCTCCAGCATCGCCCGCGCCCCGGCCTCGATCTGGCCGATCGCGGCCTCGATGTCGAACGGGTTCACCGCGAGGTCGCCGGCGTCGGCGACCTGCTGGCTGGCGAACGGCTCGACGTCGGCGGCCGGGTTGTAGGGGCGCAGCAGCCGGGAGGACTCGCGGACGTGCGCCGGGCCGAACCGGGCGCCGGGACGGTAGGAGACGCCGGCGTCGAACGGGACACCGATCACGGCGACGTCGACGTCGGAGACCTCGTCGATGCGGGGGAGCCGGGCGAAGGTGGCGGGCCCGGCGAAGCGGGGGACCACGGTCGCGTCGACCTGACCGACGCGACCGTGCTGGACGATACGGGGAACGGACATCGCTTTCCTTACTCGCCGGACCAGGCTTTGTTCGGCGGACGAGGCTTACTCGGCGGACCAGGCTTTGTTCGGCGGACGGGGCTTATTCGGCGGCCGAGGCGGAGGCGCGGGCGCGGAGCCGGTGCTCCGAGGCGGTGTGGTCGTCGACGATCTCCGGCATCGGCAGGTCGGCGCTCGGCACGCCCCGCGGGCCGTCCGGCCCGAAGACGTACCGGGGCTCCGGGAAGGCGACGATGAGGGCGAGGTAGCCGACGGCGGCGCTGCCGATCGACACGAGCAGGCTGATGTCCACCCCGCCGGCGAGGGTGCGGAACGGGCCCTCGATCAGCGGCGGATAGTTGGCGAACAGCAGGCCCAGGACCGCGGACGGGATCCAGGCCGCCATGCCGCGCCAGTTGACGCCCTTGTGGAACCAGTAGGCGCCGCCGACCTGGCCCTTGTTGAACACCTGCAGGTCGCTCTCCCGGTAGTGGGCCCGGCGGACCACGTACCCGATGGTCATGATGATCATCCACGGGGTGGTGCAGATGACGATCGCGCCGATGAACGCGTTCACGCTGGCCATCAGGTCGAAGGCGAGGCGGCCGACCAGGATGAAGGCGAACGCGAGCGTGCCGATGACCAGCGACGCCCGCACCCGGTTGAGCCGTGGGAAGACCGAGGAGAAGTCCAGGCCGGTGCCGTACAGGCTGGTGATGCCGGTGGAGAGGCCGCCGAGGAAGGCGACCACGATGAGCGGCAGGGCGTACCAGGCGGGCGAGACGTTGATCAGGGCGACGATGTAGTCGGCCTCGCCGGCGACCAGGGTCGCGGTGAAGACCCCGAACAGGAACGGCACCAGCGTCATCAGCTGCGCGGCGAAGGTGGCACCGAGGATCCGGCGCGGCGGCGTGCCGGCCGGGATGTAGCGCGACCAGTCGCCGAGGAAGGCGCCGAACGAGACCGGGTTGCCCATCACGATCAGCGCGGAGAGCACGAAGGTGGGCCAGAAGGAGCCGAGCGAGTACGCCGCGGGGCCGGGGTCGTAACCGAAGTCGAGTTTGCCGCTGTAGGCGACCGCGCCGAGCAGGATCAGCAGCGTGTTGCCGACCACCACGACCTTGTTGACCAGCAACATGAACGCGTAGCCGTAGATCACCACGACGATGACAAGCGCGCCGAGCACCGCGTACACGATGCCGCGCAGCAGGTCGGAGTCGTGCACGCCGGCGAGCCGGACCAGGGCCCCAACCACCGCGTCGCCGCTGACCCAGACCGAGATCGAGTAGAACGCGATGGCGGTCAGCAGGGACAGGAACGAGCCGACGACGCGGCCGCGGACGCCGAAGTGCGCGCCCGAGCTGACCGCGTTGTTGGTGCCGGTCAGCGGGCCGAACAGGCCCATCGGCATGAGAAACACGGCGCCGACGACGACACCGGCGACGACCGCCGCGACGGCCTGCCAGAGCGACAGGCCCAGCAGCACGGGGAAGGTGCCGAGGATGACGGTCGCGAAGGTGTTCGCGCCGCCGAACTGGATCCGGAACAGGTCCAGGGGCCGGGAATGCCGGTCCGATGCCGGGATGGTGTCGATGCCGTGCTGCTCGACCTCGGTGATTCTGGGCCGCTCGATCGCGGGCTGTATACCGGTCATGCGAAGTCCTTCAGGAGGGCCGCTGATGCCGGGACCTTAGATCCTGTGTTGCCTGCCACGCAACCTTTGTTGCATAGAATTGGCGCACTCCGCCCGCCGACCCGGCAGCCGACGTAAACGAGGGTTGAGCCCGGGTGGTGGGCGGTTACTACGCTCGGCGGGCTTCCGGACTTGGCGGGGGCTTGGCGAAGGAGTAGCCGCTGTGCGCATTACCGCCCACCTCGATGTCGAGATGATCGCCATCGAGACGGACGACCAGGTGTCCGTGATGATCGAGCTGAATGCGCCGCCGGCGTCCGCCGACGGCGGCGAGCGGGTGCCGGGCACGCTGCAGGTTGTGCTCGACCGCAGCGGCTCGATGGGCGGCGGGCGGCTCAGCGGCGCGAAGACCGCCCTTACGAGTCTGGTCGACCGGCTCGACCCGCGGGACCACTTCGGCTTGGTGGTCTTCGACGACCGGGTCGACGTCGCGGTGCCCGCGACGCGGCTGGCCGACAAGGCGGCGGTCAAGCGCGCGATCGCGGGTGTGCGGACGCGCGGGGGCACGGACCTGTCCGGCGGCTACCTTCGCGGACTGCAGGAGGCCCGACGAGTAGCCGGTGCGGCCGGCGCCACCGTGCTGATCATCAGCGACGGACACGCCAACGTCGGTATCACCGACCCTGACACGCTGGCCCGGGTGGCGGCCGAGGCGTACACCCACGGGGTGACCACCTCGACGCTCGGCTTCGGTCTGGGTTACGACGAGCGAATCATGTCGGGGATCGCGCGCGGCGGCTCCGGCAACGAGCACTTCGCGGAGGAGCCCGACACCGCTGCTGCGCTGATCGCCGGCGAGGTCGAGGGGCTGCTCGCGCAAACCGCCCAGGCCGCGTCGCTGCATGTGCGGCTCGCCCCCGTGGTCAGGGAGGTACTGGTGGTCAACGACCTGCCGGCCAATGTGGTCGACGACGGCCTGCTCATCGAGCTCGGCAGCTTCTACGCCGAGGAGACCCGCAAGCTCGTGCTGACCTTCGACGTCCCGGCGGTCGCCGCGTTGGGGCTGACCGAGGTGGCGACGCTCACCTTCACCTACGTGGAGCTGCCGGCGCTGGCCCAACATACGGTGACGGTGCCGGTGCACGTCAACGTGGTGCCCGGCGACCGGGCTGCCGGCCGCATTCCCGATCCGGTGGTGCGCACCGAACTGGTCTACCTGCGCGCTCAGCAGGCGAAGCGGCGCGCCTCCAAGCTGCTCAACAGCGGCGATTCCGCCGCGGCGCTGGAAGAGATCCGGCAGGCACAACAGGAGATCACCGAAGCCCAGCTCGGTGCACCCGAGGCCCTGGCGGCCGACCTGGCCGAGGAAGCCGCGACGCTCGACTATCTCGCCCGGGAGACCGAGACCGGGTCGGCATCCCGGGCCGGAAAGTACCTTTCCGCCAGCTCACAGGCCCGACTGCAGAAGCGCGGCCGCAAGTACGACACCCCACCGGTGCCTCCGGTCGGCGAACCGAAGGCCGAGCCGAACCCCGAGTCCGAGCCGGACCAGGACAACACCTGAACGCCTGACAGGCACGCTGCCAACGGTCGCTATGGTGGTCCGGCCCCGATTGTCTCCTGGACTGGAGTAGCGCCGATGGTGGTGGATGCTGCGCTCCTGCGCCGCGCCGGTGATCTCAAGGGTGAGCTGGTGGCGTTCTCTCAACAGCCGCGGTACGACCGCGTCGCCTCCCGCTTCCTGGCTGAGTACGGGAACGGCCTGGAGGATGTCGACGAACAGCGGCTGATGCTGCTCTGGGACAGTTTCGTGCTGGAACACAAGCTGCCCAACGGCCGGACGGTGGTGGAGCAATTCGTCGCCGCCCATCCGCAGCTGGCCGAGCCCGAGCGGGAGATGGTGCTCGGCTGGCGGGATGTGGTGCAGGGCCCGTTCGAGGTGCAGCGACGGGACGGGCAGGCCCTGGTGGTGGAGAGCCTGGTCGACGAGTTGACCTACCGGGTCCGGTCCAACATGGGGCCGGCGGTGTTCCGGCAGATGCCCCGCCGCTCGTGCATCATCGCCCGGCTGGTTCCGGTCGGTGACGAGTGGATGTTGAGCGGGCCGACCAGCGTATTGCGGGCGGCCGAGCGCGACATCGCGTACGAGCTCGCGCTGGACATGTCTCTGCGTACGCCGGAGGCGGTGTTCCGGAATCCGGCGAAGCTGGCGCGGGCCTGGGAGCAGCAGCGCACTGACCGGGAACGGTTCATCCGGTTCTTCGGCGCCGATCTGGTGGTGGTGCCCGGGGAGCAGGCACAGGACCGGCTCAACGCCTACTACCGGTTCTGCCGCGAGGAGATCCTCGGGCCGGAGCCGGACGGCCTGCCCGGCGGGGTGTCGGTCGAGTTGCCGCCGGACATCATTGATGCGGACACGGTGGCGCTGATCTACGATGAGACGGATGGGCTCGGTTTCTACGCCGAGTTCGGCATGGTGGAAGAGGCGTTCGCAAACCCGGACCTGCTCCGGCGTCGCCGGTGGCGCGAGCAATCGTTGTCCTACCTGCACGATGACAGCGTGGAGCCGATGGTCTTGCGCCGGTTGGCCGACCGAGACCCGGACCAGGCGAGCGTGGTGTTCCGGCGGCTGCTGAAACGGCCGCGGTTCGACTGGAAGCGCGACGGCGAGGAGCTGATGCGCGAGGTCAAGCCGGACTACTACGTCCGGCCGCCGCGCCCGCGGGTGAGCCCGCTCGGCGAGCGACTGGCGGCGTTCGCCACGCGGGCCAGGTCCGGCACGGAGTGATCGAGAAGGGCGGCATGACCGGCGAAGACGACGTGGCCATGCTGGTGGACCTGCTGCGGCGGGATCGGCGACTGCACCCGTACCGAGGACGCGGAGAGTATTCACAGACGGCCCGGGCGGTGGCCGAAGCCTGCGACCGGCTGATCCACTCCGGCCACGCGGCACAGGCTGTCCCGCTGTTGCGCAAGGCGGTCGACCGGATGACGCGGGCGCTGGCATACATGGACGACTCGTCCGGCATCGTCGGGGACGATCTACGCGAGATCATGGGCCTGTACGCGCGGGCCTGCACCGCGGCGCCGCCGAAACCGGCCGCACTCGCGAAATGGCTGGTCACGCTCGCCTGCGACGGCTCTGGCTGGCCTCGGGTCGTGTTGCGCGACTTTGCCGAAGCGCTCGGCGAGCCCGGCCTCGCCGAAGTCGCCCGCCTGGTCGAAGCACACGCGCGTACTGCTGACCCGGAGTCGTGGACGGCCGTGTTCGCCGTGCGGGACCTGCGGGAACAACTGGCGGAGGTGTCTGGTGACGTCGACCGATACGTCGCCGTTCTCGCCGAACACCTCAACCGCGCCGTCCAGTACGAGCGGATCACTCTCGCCCTGCGCGACGCCGGCCGCCACCCGGAAGCGATCACCTGGGCCAGGCGCGGCCTGGCGGAGCAGCCGGGCGGGCCACAAACCGACCGGCTCAGGGACACCCTGGTCGAGATGCTCCTCGGCGACGGCCGACCCGACGATGCCGTCCAGATCCGCCGGGACCAGTTCGCCCGGCACCCGACAGCCACCGCCTACCGGGCCCTCGTCGCGACCAGCACGACGATCGAGGCCGACCACTCGGCGCCGTGGGCGCTGGCGATCCTGGCGGAGCGCGTCGCTCGGCAACCGGCCTACGCCGGCGAACTGCTCGACCTGCTCCTGTCACTCGGCCGCGACGACGAAGCCTGGCAACTCGGCCAGGAGCATCGAAGCACGCTCGGCGACCAGCAGTGGCTCAAACTGCTGGAACAACGCCGCACCAGCCGTCCGGCCGACGTCGTGGCCCCGTACCAGGACATGATCGAACGGCACATTCTGAACTCCGGCGACAAATACCGCTATCGCCGGGCCGTCGCCCTCCTGCCCACCCTCCGTGACGCATACGCGAAGGCCGGCGACCCGGCCGCGTTCACGTCATACCTGGGGGAACTCCGGGCGCGGCACACCCGCCGACCGACCTTCCTCAAGACTCTTGAGGCCGCCGGCCTCTCAAGGCCGAGCGGGCCCGACTCGCGGTCTGGACGCTGACCGTCGTCCGGGAGGCGCCGTATCCCAATCACCTGGCCGTGCCCGGACCGTCGGCTATTCGGCAGTCGTACGCTCCAGGTCGAGATCTTCGCTGTAGTCGCTCGGAAGGTCGACCATCTCGGTTTCCGGGCGGTATCCGGGGTCGAGCCGCACCAGGTCCCATTCGTTGATCCAGGCCCGCACGTACTGGCGCATCCGGGTGGCGCCGAGGCGCTCCAGCCCGGTCACCTCCGGCGGCTGCCAGTCGAAGGCCGCACCGTGCAGTTCGCGTACCCGGCCGTACGCGTGTTTGAGCTCGGTGTCGTCCGGCGGGGTGAGCAGGTGCGTCTCCCGGTCGATGATCCGCATGCCGGCCTGGGCCGCCGTGGCGAGGGCGGTCGCTTCCGGGGTGTCCTTGGCCCGCAGTTTCGCCGGCAACACTTCCCGGTCGTTGCGTCCGGTGATGACGGCGGCCTCGAAGTCGTCGGTCATCGCGAACACCGCGGCCACGGGAATCGCTCCACCGTGCTCACCGCGCATCCAGCGGGCCAGTTCCGCGTACGACTTCGCCCGCTGCTGCAGCGAATACCGTCCGATGAGCTCGACCTCGTCGAAGAGAATCACCCAAGCGGGCGAACCCGCGGCGGCCAGTAGCCGCGACGCGAACCTGAGCCGCTGCCGGCCCAGCTCGGCCGCGGTCACCGGTGGCAGGGCGGGCCGTTGCTCACCCTGCTCGCGCAGCCTGCGGCGGAGCTCGGGTACGGCGATCGGGTCGCCGGACCAGAATCGCAGGATCATGTCGGCGAACACCGCGTCCCGCTCGCGGACGTGCGCGTACAACCCGAGGGTGGCGGGGAATCGTTCGTTGAGCCCGGAACCGCTCGACGACGCCCACCGCAACAACTCGGCGTACGCCCGGCCGTCGACGTCCAGTGCCGCGGCCGCCTCGATGATCGCCGGGCGGGCCTGCCCGGCCCGTACCGCCGAGTCCGCGGCGGCGCGGAAGACCTTCGCCGGGTCGTGCAGCGGGGTTTCCTTGCTGATGACGACCCGGCTGACCGTGCAGTCCGCGTCGAGCGCGAGCCGGCTCAGGTGCTCCAGCAGGTGACTCTTGCCGGCCCCGAACCCGCCGCCGAGCAGCAGGCCACCGGCGGTGCCGGCCGCGGCGGCCGCGCGGAGCGCACCGAACCGGTCCTCGATCGCCGACTGCCCGCTGCCGAGTGCCGCGACGGCGTCGCGACTGGGCACGCCGGCCCGTAGTGCTTCGATCGCCCGCCGCCGCGCCACCCGCGAGGCCGGGTCATGATTCGCGCTCTTCATGCGATGCCCTCCTGCGAGCGGCCGCCGATCCGGACCATGGTCGCGTACGGGTTGGCCCGCCGCCGGTCGCGGACCTCGTCGATGACCCGCAGTTGCAGGGCGGTGTAGGACGGCAGCCCGCGCGCATCGTCCTGGACGAGCTGCGCCGGCAGCGTGGCCGCCACGAAGAGCCCGTCGAACTCGTCGGTCGCGTCGATCAGCTGACGCAGCATCTCGTACGCGTCGAGCGTCGCGGCCTTCGAGTAGTAGTGGCCGTCGCGGAGCCCGGGCGGCGGTCGTCGGACGACGGCGAGCCGGTCGAGGTCGAGGTGCAGGACCAGGCCGCGTCGCCCGGCGATGCGTAGCCACCGGGTCAGCGACACCAGCAGCGGGCGGGCGTTGTGCCGAGCCACCTTGCTCTGCAGCGACACCCCGCGCAGCGCCGCCGCGGGCAGGCGTTCCCCGCACAGCCAGCCGATGACGGTTTCGCGCTCGGTGAGGCTGACGTCGCCACGGCCGAGCCGTTCCTGGCAGAGCCGCAGCATGGCGACCCGGAACTCGTGACTGAGCTCGGTGTCCCGCAGCACGATCTGCTCAAGTGCCCGGCGCACGCTGCGGTACAACTCGGCCGCGTCCACGTCGTGGTGACGGGCGACCGCAGCCAGGTCGATGTCGGCGTCGCTGTCGGGCGCGGGAAACGCGGTGCGCTCCAGCGCGGACCGCACCACCGCCGAGGCCAGCGCCACCCAGTCCAGCTGCCGGGCGATCGCCGTGAAGAGCTGGTCGACCAGGTGAATGCGGGTGTCGGCGGCGTTCACCTCGACGATCGCGAACCCGTCGTCGAGCTCGCGGATCTCGTTGGTCAGCTGCGCGCGGGTCGCGTCGTCACCGACAGCCAGCAGTTTGACGGCTGCGCCGCCGCCGTCGATGTAACCGGCGAGGTATTCACGGGCGACGAAATCGATGTACTCGGCGGCGCCGATGGCGGTATCGGTCACGTCCCGGCCGGCTCCGCGTTTGCGACGGTGGCGGCGTCGGCGACCGTGAAGGACACTCCCCAGTATCGTTGCTGCTGGCCGCTGGGCGCGACTGTGACCAGGGTGCCCGCCCCCTTGGTGCCGGTGCTCGCCGACCACCGCAGGGTCCGCGCGCTACGGGCCGTGTGGGTGACTCCGCTGCGGTCGAGCAGATACAGGTCGCGGGCGAATTCCTGCTTGCTGTACTGCGCTCGCTGACCGGGCAGCATCGTCAGGACGCCCCAGATGTCGAGCAGCCGCACCACGCCGTCCGCCCGTTTGTCCTCGCCGGTCACCAGCAGCTCGTACGCGGCGCGCAGGCTGTCCAGGAACGCGTCCGCCTTGAAGCGCACGTCGCGTTCCTGAGCCCGGGCGAGCGCCGCGACCAGCACGGATGGGCGCAGCCGGCGCTCACGGACCTTGTCGATCTCGATGGCGGCCTCCGCGGGCACCAGCTTCAGCAGCGACGGGTAGCAGAGCAGGAGGTTGTCCTCCTCCACGATCGTCAGGCCCGCCGACTCGGCCGCGGCGAGCAGCTCCTTGACGTACCCACCGGAGGCGAGATAGTCCTGCTCATCGAGCTCGGGTCCGTCGCTCAGCGTCCCGGTGGCGGCGGCGAGGGCGGCGGCGGCCGTGCCGGCCGCGGCCAGGGCCTTGCGAAGATCGCGGACCTGTCCGGTGCGGGCGGCGGCGTGCGCCTTCTTCAGCTCGCGGACCGTTGCGTTCGCCCCGCGCAGGGCGACCTCGATGTCACGTTCGGCCGTGCTCAGCATCGCCTCGAACGATGGGGCTGCTGGTGCCCCCTCGACATCCGGCTCGGCGGTGCCGGTGGTCAGGTCATCGATGGATGTCTCAATCACCGTGTCGCGAACCCCATTCCGGTGAAGGTGTCGATGCTGGTGGACGGATACAGTCGGGCCGTGGTGCAGTCGTCCTACCCGACCTCGATCGAGGGGCGCTGGGTGCCGCACGGCCAGGCGGTGGACGTCGCCGGCCATGCTATCCCCGGGGGCTTGATCTACGTAGGCGGGTACCTCTGTGGTGTAACGGGGCGAACCGAGCCGGCGTTGATCAACCCAGAGTTGCCGGTGGCGTCGGACAGGCGGGTGCCCGCAGTGGACGATCTCGGCCCGGCGCTGGCGTACGACCTGCTCTCGCCGGCCGCCCGCGGGGCGTACCTCGGGTGGCATGCCGGCGGTCGCCGCACCGAGGTGCCTGCCGGACTGGTGCTGCTGTTCTGCTACGGGCTCGAACGCCGGGTGCTGCATGACCCCGGGTGGCAGCCGGCCGTGCGCGACGAACTGCCGGCCATCGCCGCCGAGGTGCGTCGCCTGGGCGAGCGGTACGGCCGCGCCACGCCCGAGCTTTCCGAGCGGCTCGACCGGCTGCTGGAGCTGGTGAGCGTGCTGGCCGCACCGCGCCACGCGCCTGCGGCGGGGCCCGGTCCTGGCCTGGCCGCGTCGGCGCCCGACGATCGGATCGCGCCCGTGGCGTTGCGGGTGGCGCTGGCCAGGTTCGCCGCGTCGGCCACGCCGGTGCCGGCTGGCTGGGCCGGACTGTGGGCCCGGCACCACCCACTGCTGACGCCGAGAGGTGTGCGGACTCTGTGCCCGGAGGAGTTCGACCGCCTGTTCACGCTGCGTTACCACGAGACCTTCGGGTCAGGTCTGGTAGCTGGCGACGACGCACCCGGCCTGCGGATCCGGTACGAGCCGGCGAACCCGGAGCTGACCACGACTCTGGTGTGCCGCGAGGACCTGGCCGACGTGCTGGCCGACGGGCCTAGCGGGCGGGCGCTGGGGGCGCTGGTCGACGGGATCGCCTCCGCGCTGGATCCGTACCGTCGGATGGTGGCCCGGTTTCCGCAGAGCCGGGGGTCGCTCGCCGCGGCCAGGTTGTTGCCCGTGGATCTTCTCGACGCGGACCGCGGGCGCTTCGGCGCCCTGCGGGTGTGGACCGAGGCCCGCTTTGACGGGCGGCCGCTGGCGGTCGTCGACGGGGCGGAGTTTGCCGCGTTCTGGTCGACTGCCTCGCCGGGCCGCATGGCCCGCGACGAGGCCGCGGCCTTCATCGAGGTCCTCGCGTTGCTGGGGGTGGGGGTCGAGCCCGATATCCGGTACGGAGCTCCGGCGCTCGGCCCCGGGGCGGTGGTGCTGTTCCGCTCCGGTACGCCGGTATGGCAGCGTCCGGCACGCGTCGGTGGTGTGGCGGAGGCTGATCGCCCGGCTCCGGGGTTCATCGCCGCCGCGACCATCGCCCGGTGCGCCGCGGTTGTCGTGGCAACGGCCGGACCCGTGGTGCCGGACAGCACCGGGTGGGTGCGCGCCCTGGGCGCCGTCGCCGACCTCGCGGTGGCGTGCCGGATACCCGCCGGCCAGCGGACCCGGCTCGCCGCGCGGCTGGGCTGGCTGCTCGCCACCGGGGTGGATGTCGTGCGGTTGCCTCGGCAGGTCACCAGGCTGACCACCGCGGAGCGGGAGATCGCCGGCAGTTGGTTGGTCTCGGTCGCCGCCGCGGTCGCCCCGGGGTTCCCGCCGGTGACGGTCGCGGCCCTGAGCCGCGTCTACCGGATTCTCGGCCTGGAAGTCACTGCCCTGTACCACCGCCTGCACGCCTTCAGCGTGACCGGGACGGCGGACGATGCCGACGAACCGATCGTGGTCCGGCCCGCCGACCCGGACGGCGACGGCTTCGCCCTGCCCTGGTCGGCGCGCGACGAGATGCGGCTCGACCAGGCGGTCATCAGCAGGAAGATCGACGAAAGCGCGGCGGTGGCGACGTTGCTCGCCACCATCTTCGAGACCGACGACACCGACGACACCGGCGACGACGCCGACGACGCTGTGCCGGTGGTCGCGGTCGAGAACGCGGATCCGGTCGCCGGCCTCGACCCGGCACACAGCGCGCTGCTGCGAGCCGTGGCCGGGCAGCCGTCCTGGACCCGCGACGAATTCGCGGCTCTCGCCGGCGTGCACGGCGTGCTTCCGGACGGCGCGCTGGACGTCCTCAACGAGGCGGCGATCGACACCGTCGGGGGACCCCTGATCGCCGATGGCGTTACTCTCGCGGTAGACGACGACGTACTGCGGGAGTTGCTCCGTTGACGCATTCCACCAAGCCGGCGCAGGCCGGCCGGATCCGCCCGCGGGAACGCGACGCGATCGTGGCGTCACTGCGGGCCGGGGTCGTGCCCCGGGTCGGCCAGCATCACGTGCAGGTCGGCCGGGCCGCCGAGATCGAGGCCGTGCTGCGCGACGTGGAACGGATCGCCGACGGCGGCGCCGGGTGCCGCTTCGTCATCGGGGAGTACGGCTCGGGCAAGACCTTCCTGCTGCATCTGATCAGGTCGATCGCGTTGGAGAAGCGGCTGGTGACCGTCCATGCCGACCTGTCGCCCGACCGCCGGCTGCACGGCGCCTCCGGCCGGGCTCGAGGGCTCTACGCGGAGCTGATGCACAACGTCGCCACCCGGGCGCGGCCGGAGGGCGGCGCCCTGGCCGGCGTCGTCGAGCGATTCGTCACCATGGCGCTGAACGAGGCCAACGCCACCGGTGACACTCCGGGCGACGTCATCGCCGCGCGGCTGGCGACGCTGTCCGAGTCGACCGGCGGCTACGATTTCGCCGCCGTGATCGGCGCGTACTGGCGCGGCTACGACAGCGGCGACGAGCGGCTGCGGGCCGACGCGGTGCGGTGGCTGCGCGGCGAGTTCACCAGCCGCGTCGATGCGCGGGCCGCCCTCGGGGTGCGCACCGTCATCGACGACGCGAGCTTCTACGATCACCTGAAGCTGATGGGACGCTTCGTGCGGCTGGCCGGGTTCAGCGGCCTGCTCGTCTGCGTCGACGAGATGGTCAATCTGTACAAGTTGCCGAGTTCGGCGGCCCGCAACGCCAACTACGAGCAGGTGTTGCGCATTCTCAACGACAGCCTGCAGGGCGACGCCCAGCACCTCGGTTTTCTGTTCGGCGGGACACCCGAGTTCCTGCTGGACACCCGGCGCGGCCTGTTCTCCTATCCCGCGCTCGCCTCGCGGCTGGCCGCGAACAGCTTCACCGCCGACGACCGGATCGACCGCTCCGGGCCCGTGCTGCGGCTGGGTAACCTCAGCCCCGAGGACATGTTCGTGCTGTTGACCAAGCTGCGGCACGTGTACGCGGGCGGCGATCCGGCCGCCTACCTCGTGCCGGATGAGGCGCTCACCGCATACATGAGGCACTGCGCGGCGCGGATCGGGGACGCGTACTTTCGCACGCCGCGTGAGACCATTCGCGGCTTTCTCGACCTGCTGGCCATGCTCGACCAGCATCCGGACCTGACCTGGCCCGAGCTGGTCGACGCGGTCGACCTCACCCCCGGCACGCCCACCCCGGGCGACGATGACGAACTCAGCTCCTTCCGGCTCTGACCCGCCGGTGTCGTCGCCGTCGCAGGCCTTCGGCCTTTACCACGAGAAGCTGCGGCGCTGGATCTACGACCAGGGCTGGGACCGGCTGCGCGACGTGCAGGAGCGCGCCGCGGAGGTGGTCATCGGCGGTGCCCGAGATGTGATCATCTCCTCCGCCACGGCGAGCGGGAAGACCGAGGCGGCGCTGTTGCCCATCTGCTCGGCGATAGCCGGGCAGCCCGAGGACGCTGCAGGCCTCGCGGCGCTCTACGTCAGCCCGCTGAAAGCCCTGATCAATGACCAGTACGACCGGATTCTCGAGCTCTGTGCGCCCCTGGGGATCCCGGTGCATCGCTGGCACGGCGACGCCCCGGCGGCGGGCAAGGCGAGGGTGCTGCGTGCCCCTGCCGGGCTCCTGCTGATCACCCCCGAATCCCTGGAGGCCATGTTCGTCCGGCGAGGCGACCGGGTGCGGCGGATCTTCGGCGCCCTGCGGTACGTGGTCATCGACGAGTTGCATTCCTTCATCGGCACCGCCCGGGGCGCCCAACTGCAGTCCCTGTTGCACCGCGTCGACCTGGCCGCCGGCCGTCGGGTGCCGCGAATCGCCCTGTCCGCCACCCTCGGCGAGCTGGCGACCGCGGCGGACTTCCTGCGGCCGGGGCACGGCGCGGAAGCGGCGGTGGTGACCTCGGCCGAGCCCGGCGGCGAGATCAGGCTGCAGGTCCGCGGCTACCTCGACCCGATCGCCGCCACGCCGAAGGACGCCGAGCCGGCCGACCGGGCGGCGATCGCGGACCACCTGTTCCGGACGCTGCGCGCCACCGACAACCTGGTCTTCGCGAACTCCCGCGCCGCGGTGGAGACCTACGCCGACATGATCAGCCGTCGGGCGGCGCTCGCCGGCACGCGCGCCGAGTTCCTCGCCCACCACGGCAGCCTGTCCAAGGAAATCCGGGAACACGTCGAGGAACGTCTCAAGGACCCCGCCACACCGGTGACCGCGATCTGCACCTCCACGCTGGAACTGGGCATCGATGTCGGATCCGTCGACTCGGTCGCCCAGGTCGGTGCCCCGCCGACGGTGGCCGCCCTGCGCCAGCGCCTCGGTCGATCCGGCCGTCGGCCCGGCCGGCCGGGGATTCTGCGGATCTACGTCGCGGAGCGGGAGCTCGGCCCCGGCAGCAGTGCGACGGACGCGCTGCGCCCCGAACTCGTGCAGAGCGTCGCGATGGTCGAACTGCTGCTGGCCGGCTGGTACGAGCCACCGGACGCGACGGGTCTGCCACTCTCGACCCTCATCCAGCAGGTCCTGTCGATCACCGCGCAGCAGGGCGGCGCGACCGCCGGGCAACTCTTCGACATGCTCTGCGGGCGCGGCCCCTTCGACCGGGTGGGCCGGGCCACCTTCGCGTCCCTGCTGCGGGACATGGGCCGGCACGACCTGATCCAGCAGGACAACGACGGTCAGCTCCTGCCGGGCGGCGTGGGCGACCGGCTCATCAACCACTACAGCTTCTACGCGGCCTTTCGCACGTCGCAGGACTACCGGCTCGTCGCGGACGGCTACACGCTTGGCTCGCTGCCCGTCGACCGTCCGATCCTGCCCGGAACCCTGCTCATCTTCAGCGGCGCACGATGGCGCGTGCTCAGCGTGGACGTCGCCCAGCGCGTGATCGAGCTGACGGCCGCGGAAGCCGGCCGGCCCCCGGTCTTTCCCGGCTGCGGCGGTGAGATCGCCGACGAGGTACGGCGCACCATGCGCCGGCTCTACTCCGCGACCGAGGTGCCGCGCTACCTCGACGGCGCCGCCCGGACCATGCTCGCCGAGGCGCGGGCGGCGTTCGTCGACTCCGGACAGGCCACCTCGCGCATCTTCGCGTCGGGGCCGGACGCCGTGCTGTTTCCCTGGCGCGGTGACCGGATCATGAACACGCTCGTGGTTGTGCTGGCCAGCCAGGGCCGCCGGGTCGGGCAGGATGGTCTCGGCATCACCGTCAGCGACTGCACGCCGGCGGAACTGGGGCGAATCGTGCGCGCTCTCGCCGCCGCCCCTCGCCCCGATCCGGTGTGGCTGGCCGGCACCGTGCGGGCCAAGGCCCACGAGAAGTACGACCGGTATCTCGGCGCGGAACTGCTCGATCTCGCGTACGCCGCGCGCGCCCTTGATGTGCCGGGTGCCTGGGCCTGCCTCGCCGATGTCGGCGAGCAGCTGCCGGAATCGGTTGGACCGTGACGGCCTCGGGCGGGGACGGATCGCGTCGCGACGTCGTCCCGCCCAAGATCCGCGGTGGTTTCGCTGCTCGCCTGGCCCCGGTCAGCTGGACATGACCATGAGCATGGCCATCATGCCTTCGTCCTCGTGGATGGCATTGTGGCAGTGCAGCATGTAGTAGTAGTCGTTGTCCGCGTAGTCGGTGAATTGCATCGCGATCACGTTCGTGCTGTTGGGCCCGATCAGAATGGTGTCCTTCCATTCCGCGTACGCGCCGGTGGGTTTGTCTCCGTCGATTGTCTGCACCTGGAACGGCACGTCGTGCAGGTGGAATGAGTGGGTCAGCCCGGTGGCGTTGGTGATGGTCCATACCTCGGTGGCGCCCAGCGTCGTCATGATGTCGCTGGCTTCCATCGCGGTCATGCTGATGCCGGCCACGCCGTTGATATACATGGTGTTGCCGCTGTTGGACAGCGCGATGGTGCGGGTCGCGGCGGGGCTGCTGACGTCCAGCGCGGTGAACGTGGCGAGCGAGTCGGGCAGGCTGGCCGCCGCGCTGGTGGCGGTGGACGTGATGGTGACGATCTGGCTGGTGCCGCTGCCGCCGCGGGCCCCGCCCGCGGTCACCGTCGCCTGCAAGGTGACCGCGGCCGCGCTCGTGACGTCGATGCAGATCTCCGCCCGTTCGCCGCCGACCAGTTGCAGGCTGGTGACCGACAGCGGCGCGGACAGCAGTGCGGCGTCCGAAGCGACCTGGGTGAAGCTCGAACCGTCGGAGACCGAGATGGTGATGATGTCGGTGATCGAGGCGTTGAGGATGTGGAAGCGCACCCGGCTGGCGTCCACGGTGAGCGTCGGTGTCCCGTCGACGCCGACGTTGGAGCCGTTGACCAGCAGCGGGAACGACGTGGTGCGGGCGAGCAGGCCGGCGGTCGTGGACAGGATGGCCCCGGCCGAGCTGATCGGCAGCGACTGGATGATGAGCGGGAACTGGTCCGTGCCGTAGTCGTTGGGCAGGGCGGCGGCGCCCGCGCTGTCGTCGTCGACGATCAGCATGCCGACCAGGCCGCTGGCGATCTGCTCGGCTGTGGTGGTCAGGGCGTGCGGGTGGAACCAGAGCGTGCACGCGTCCTGGTTGATCTCGAACGAGGGCGAGAAGGTGGCGCCGGCCTCGATGGTGTTCTGCGGTCCGCCGTCGACCGAGGGCGGGATGTGCGCGCCGTGCCAGTGCACGGTGCTCACCGCGCTGAGGTTGTTGGTGATGTCCATCTGGACGGTGTCACCCTTGGTGACCTTGATGGCCGGGCCGAGGAAGGCCTGGTTGAAGCCGGCGGTTTCGCTGCTGACGCCGCTCAGGATCTCGGTGGTGCCGGCCTGCATGGCGAGCGTGTACACCAGCGTGCCGGTGGAGTCCGTGGTGGATTCGAGCAGCGTGGGGATGGTGAGGGTGCCGGTGGCGGCCGCCGCCCGGGCGCTGGTCGCCAGCGGCAGGCCGGCCCCGGCGGCCGTGCCCAGCAGGGCCAGCGCACCGAGTCCACGCAGCATGACCCGTCTGGAGACCGGGCGGCCCGCGACGTCGGACGAGAGTGTGACCGGAAGAGGCATGGCTGGTTGCCGGGACGGGGTGCTGTGGACCGCGTTCTGCGCCGGCCGGTGTTGTTTGGTCATGGCCGGGGAAGCTAGGGACGAAGTCTGTGGTTCTGATGTGGACACGTTTGGGAAACGCCTAGATTGTCGTCGGCGAATGCCCGATTTTGCGTCGCCAGCTGTGCACCGACTGTAGGAATCCCTGGTGGTGGCTGGAATTGTGGGCGTCCAGCTGTGGAATTCCTGTGCTGTGCGCGAGCCATGAATCTGTGTACCCATTCAGGCTGGGGGCATGTTCGGCACCGGCACATGGCTCGTTGATAGGTGATTCCTATGGAGATCTGAGGAAGCGCCCCCACGGTAACCGGGCATCCAGCCATGGATTCTCCGAATCCCCTCGCCTCGTGCAAGACCTCCAGAAAAGGAAACCCAGATGCGCAGACGCACCCTGGTCAACGGAGCGGCCGTGGGCACCGTCCTCCTCACCTCGATCGGCATCGGGGTGGCGATATCGTTCGCCGCGATCTCACCGTCCATTCCGAATGCCGGCGCCTCGGCCGGTCCCAGCGCCTCGGGCAGCGCCCCGTCGTCCGGGACCCCGACGGCATCCGCGAGCGCGACCGGCTCGGCCAGCCCGTCGGCCAGCAGTTCCTCCTCCTCCGGCGGCAGCGAGTGCGCGGACGTGTTCCTCGTGGCGAAGCCGGCCGGAGACAAGGTCGGGAAGCTGTGCACCGCGATCGCCAACAGCAGCACCAGCATCGACAACGTCGTGGTCACCTTCACCGCCGCGTCGACCTGCAGCGACAGCGTTACCCTGCGGGTGTCGGGCGCCGATCAGGACGGCGCCGAGTTCGCCGTGGTCAAGACGGCGGCCTGTGGCTCGGGCGCGGCGACGGCCACGTTCGAGCCGGTGGACAAGGTCGCCTCCGACACCTTCATCTGCGGCATGCTGCTGTCCGACAAGTACACCGCGGCGCAGGCCTGCATCGCGATCTCCTAACGGGGACACCACCGAATGCTGCACCCGACGGCTTTCGCCGGGTGCAGCATCCCGCCGGCCGGGTGCGGGCGGCAGGCGGTTGTCAGGGCTGCAACGACCACTGCTGACAGGAGTTGTTCAGCCAGGTCCACAGCCGGATGTCGGTGCCGTCGGCGCTGTCGCAGTCGGCGACGTCGGCCACCTTGCCGCTGTTCGGGTTCAGCAGCCGGAACCAGCCGCTGTCCGTGTCGACCAGCTGCCAACGCTGGCAGTTGTTGTTCCACCAGGTGTACTGCGCGATGGTGGTGCCGTCGGCGGTGCCGCAGTCCGCCACGTCGAGGACCTTGCCGCTGTTGGCGTTGAGGATCCGGCTGGTGCCGTCGCCGAGCGGCTCGACCTGCCAGCGCTGGTTGTCGCCGCCGGTGCAGGTCCACTGCAGCACCTCGCCGGAGTCCGCGGTGGACCAGCCGTACACGTCGGCGCACTTGCCGGTGGCCCGGTTGACCAGCTTCAGGTTGTTCGGCGCGGAGGAGTTCGGGTCGAACGCGATTCCGGACGGCATGGCCCGGCTCAGGGTGGTGGCGAAGTAGCTGTCCTTGAGGCCGAAGATGGCGCTGCCGAAGTCGTAGTTGCTCAGGGTGTCGCGGACGGCGGTGCTGGGGTAGCCGTTCCAGCCGACCAGGGTCGGGTACTGCCAGGTGCCGTAGGCGTTCTCCGGCGACTCGTCGCTGCTGTTGCCGAGGCGGAACGTGTGCGTGCTGGCACCGTCCTTGTGGTAGACGATCTTGGGATGGGTGCCGTCCCACTGGACGCTGCTCGCCGCGTGCACGGTGAATTCGCCGTGCGCCGAGGTGGCCACGTAGACGGCCTGGTTGTTCCGCACCCAGACCACGACGTGCTCCCAGTCGTGCCGGTGACCGCCGACGGAGCTGTTGGCGAGCGCCTGGTCCTTCTCGAAGTAGAGGCCGTACGCGATCGCGCACCACCCGTTGTTGCACTTGGACCGCGCGTACCCGTTGGTGTTGTCCAGGTCTGAGGTGTCGTGGCACTCGCCGCTGAGCGAGCCGGTCGGGTTGAGCCCGCCGTTGACCGTGCCGTCGGGGCCGATGGCGGGCGTCGGGTAGCAGCCGTCGGTGTCGTAGTCGTAGGCCGGCTGCCACGTCCGCTCCAGCACGTCGGCGTTGCCGGGCAGCTCGGTGGGCGGGGCGGCGAGGGCCGGCGTCGCCGCGGCGAGGACCAGGGCGAGGGCGCTGCCGGCGACAGTCAGGAACCGGCGGACGCCCCTGCGGCGTCGGCTGGTCCTCATCGCGCGGGCGGGGAGGGGGATGGGGGTGGGGGTGGGGGATGCCATGCCGGATTTGCTCCTTGCGGTGGCCTGAGGGCGGGCGGCTGCCCGGGGAGTGCCCGCGGTCCGGTTTGGACGGTTGACGTCCGGCCAGCCGCATGCGGAGCGACGACGGGGATTGGTCGATGTCCGCGAATGTGTGACAGCCGTCACTAGCTTGATCGTTCCGCGCCGGAAGATCAAGAGGCCGATGCGGCGAGCTCCCGGATGAGGGCCGCCAGCCGGTGGACGACCGGCCGGTCGCCTATCCTCGGCCGCAGCACGGCGTGGATGTCGCGGTAGTTGTCGAGCAGCTCGCGCCCCGACCGGGCGCTGTGGTTCAAGAGCGCCGGCCCCGACCGTACGAGATCGTCCACCAGCGTTTGCAGGCTGGAGACCTTGTCGGCGGCGATGACCAGCAGCGAGTCGGGGGAGAAACCGGCCATCCGGCGCAGATGGGCGCGCTTGCGTTCCCGCCAGTCCTGCCCGGCCCGGTCGCCGAGGTCGGCGTCGGTGCAATCGTCGACGATCTGGAAGACCGCCGGGCCGAACCGCTGGCGCAGCTCCTCCCGGCTGGTCGGGGTGTCCTCCAGGACGTCATGCAGCAGGGCGGCGATCGCCTGCCGTTCGTCGCCGCCCTCCTCGAGGACGATGGCGCACGTCGCCAAGAGGTGAGACACGTAGGGGGTGGCGCTGTTGTGGCGTTGCTGCCCCGCGTGTCGCCGAACGGCCCAAGTCAGCGCGGCCTCGAAGTCCGTCGACAACGCCACGGGCCACCTCCGTTCGTGACCTACATGGTGGTCACGAGGGTGTGGGCGTGGTCAACCTGGCGGACCACCTCGTCGTGGTCGATGCGCCGTCCGAACTGCAGCCCGCCGCGCGGCGAGGGCTCGGTGGGGCGGTAGTAGACCCTGGAGGTGCGGCGCTCTCGCGGGCCGCGCAGCACCAGTGTCACGCAGGCCTCGGCGCGGTTGGTGACGGCCTGGTGCACCACGGTGGCCGACGTCCGGTAGTAGCCCTCGAGGGGAGCCCGGTCGACAGTGCGGAAGGGCTGCAGGCCCACGGTGCCCCGGGTGGTCACCGTGGCGATCCGGCCCCGCAGGTAGGGCCGGTATTCGAAGGATCGCCACCGCTCGGCCCCGGAGTCGCCGGTCTCCGCCAGCTCGACGAAGCGTTGCGAGCCTCCCAGCAGGATCGAGGAGAAGGCGAAGCGATGGTCGTGCGGCCGTGAGATGTCGTCGGGCGCGCCGGGAGCGGCCGGCCAGTAGTGCAGCGTGAGGCGCGCGGCCGCCTGCTCCGAGATGACGATCTTGGTGAATCCGTTGACGTGCCGGTACGGCCGGCCGGCCGGATATCGGCCGCTTCGCAACTGGGTGGCGAGCCGCAGCAGGATGTCGGCGAGGTCCGACGGGGTGTGCCGGAGAAACGCGTCGTGGAGCTCGGCGTAGCTCGCGCCGGCGGGTAGGCCGCCGGCGCGAGGCGAAACGCGTTCCTGGACCACAGCGTCCTCCAAGCAATTTGCCCTAAATGCCCGGTTCTTCATCGTAGTACGGCGGGAATGTTCCCACGTGTGCATTCGGGCCAGGGGCAGGGTTTTGCGTCGCTCAGGTAACGAATGGCCGGTTGAGTGGTGGCGGGAAGGGCTCGTGGCATGCGCGCACCGGCGGCGGGACCAGGCAGGCCGCGATCAACGGTACGGAACCTCCGGTCAGGAAGTGGTCCAGGGCAGCACCGGAGGCTGGGATCGGGCGGCTACCGCGGCGATCACGCGGTCGGGCCGGACGAGGACGACGAGTGACGGATCGCCGGTGAGCGCGCGCAGTCGGGTGGCCCGGCCCGGGGCGAGGCGGGCGGTGATCCATTCGGGCTCGCCGGGCGCCGCGGCAGCGTCGGTGACCCGTAGCGGCGTGATGCCGTAGCGGCGGCAGGCGGCGACCAGTTCCGGTTCGGGGCTGCCCGCGGTGAGCAGCGCCGGAGCTCCGCCGAGGAGGTCGTCGAGGCGCACCTCTTCACCGTCGGCAAGACACAGCAGCGGGTTCGGGATGAGGGCGCCGACGCGCAGCACCCGCGACCGGGGGAACAGTCGCCGGTCGCGCCGCAGCGCGCCAGCCCGTAGCGGCGGAGTGGCGGTGGAGGCCAAGCGGTCGCGGATGCGGTCGTTGCGTACGGCGGCGGACAGCAGCAGGCGGCGCACGGTCGCCGCGGCGTCCTGCCCGCCGGTCATCGCCCAACCGGCCAGCTTGGCCTTACGGATGAGCGCTGCGGCGTGCGGGCGGCGTTCGGTCTCGTAGGTGTCCAGCAGGCCGGGCGCGGCGTGGCCGGTCAGGACGTGGGCGATCTTCCAGGCGAGGTTGTCGGCGTCGCGGATGCCGGCGGCCAGGCCCTGGCCGATGAACGGCGGGGTGAGGTGCGCCGCGTCGCCCAGCAGGAAGGCCCGGCCCACGCGCAAGCGGACGGCCAGCCGGGCGCGGAACGTGTAGGCCGCGGTCCGCACGACCTTCAGCCCGTCGAGGTCGGCCCGGCGGGTCCAGGGCTGGAGGAGCCGGCCGAGAGCACCGACGAGGTCCGCCTCGTCCTCGCCGTCGCGCAGCTGAAACTCCCAGCGGTAGCGGTCGTCGGTCACGTGCATGAACGTGGCGGCGCGCGCGGGGTCGCACACCTGCTCGACGCCGTCCCAGGTGTCCAGCGGCGGGTCGGCTCGCACGTCGACGATCAGCCACCGCTCGGCGAACCGCAGGTCCCGCATTCGCACGCCCAGCAGGTGGCGCACCGTGCTGTTGGCGCCGTCGCAGCCGAGCACCAGGCTGCCGGCGAAGGTGCGGGCGGCCTCGTCGGCCACGGCGCGGGTGTGTACCCGCACGGGCGGGGCGCTCAGCGGGGCGTGCACGCCCTCGATCGCGTGCACCTCGACGCCGCGGTGCGATGCGACGAGCGGATGCCGGTGGATGCGGTCCAGCAGCAGAGCTTCCAGGTCGGGTTGGTGGAACATGGTGGCGCCCGGGAAGCCGCTGTCGGCGACTTCCGCCTCGCGGCGGAACTCGGCCATCACGCGGTGGTCGGCGTCGAGCAGGCGCAGCCCGCGGCCCGGCCGCGAGCGGGCGAGCAAGGCCTCGCTGACGCCGATCCGGTGCAGCGTGCGGGCGACCTCGTCGTCGAGATGGACCGCACGGGGCAGCCGATGCGGCTCGAGGTGGCGCTCGATCAAGGTCACCGGGATGCCTCGGTCGGCGAGCAGCAGCGCGGCGGTGCAACCGACCGGGCCGGCGCCGACGACGATCACGTTCGGTGGATCCATGGCGGCGCCCCCTCCGCTCGGCCGTGTCCTGGCACGGTAGTGCCGCGCGGTCCGGTCGCCCGTGACCGGGTGGACCCGTAGGGTGGCGGGATGCCGTCTGACTTTGTCTTGAAGACCATGAACGCGGTCCACCGGGCGCTCGTGCGGGTGTCCGGCGGGCGGATCGGCAACGATATCGGCGGCATGCCCGTTCTCGAAGTGGTCACCGTCGGCCGGCGCAGCGGCGCACAGCGGGCGGTCATGCTCACCTCCCCGCTGCGAGAGGGCGAGGCGTATGTCGTGGTCGCCTCGCGCGGCGGGGACGACCAGCACCCGGCGTGGTTCCTCAACCTGCGCGACGAGCCGCGGGTTCAGGTGGCCGTCGCGGGCGGCCCGCGAGCGCCGATGCTCGCCGCCGTCGCCACCCCGGACGAGCGGGCCCGGATGTGGCCCCAGATCACCGCGAGTTACCAGAACTACGCGAACTACCAGAAGCGCACCCAGCGCGAGATTCCGCTGGTGCTGCTGCGCCCCGCGTCCTGAGGCCGGCCGGCCGCCGGAGGTAGCGCAGCGGCGACGACGCCGGCACGGCGACGCAGCTCAGATCGAGTACGCACCGTTGCTGCCTGCCGAGCTGCGCGCACGGCTGGCCGAGGTTCCTGTTGACCTCAACCAGAGTTCAGGTGCTTCACTTTCGGCCATGGATCTTGATGGTTTGCGCGTCGCCATCACGGGCGCGGCACGTGGCACGGGTCGACTTCTGGCCGAGGCGTTCGCCGAACGCGGCGCCCAGATCTTCCTCTCGGCCCGCGACGTGGTGGCGGCCCGGCGGGTCGCGGATGCGATCAGCCAGCGGGGGGCAGGTCGGGCTGACGCGTTTCACTGCGATCTCGCCGCACCGGATTCGGTGCGTGGGTTCGCCGCGGCCGTGGCCGACCGGACGAGCTACCTCGATGTGCTGATCAACAATGGTGCCGCATACATCGAAGGCGACGACCTGGCAGACGTCCCGGACGACACGATCGAGAGCGTGATGGCCGCGGGCGGGACCGGCACCGTGCTGCTGACCAAGCATCTGTTGCCGCTGCTGCGGGCATCGTCGCGACCCGACATCGTCAACATGATCTCCACCTGCGGCGAGACGGGGCACCGCCGTTCGGGCGCGCATCCCGCGTTCTACGCGGCCAAGCATGCCCACGCCGGGCTCGCTGAGATCCTGTCGCACCGGCTCCGGCCAGCAGGAATCCGGGTGATTTCCCTATACCCACCGGATTTCGTGCAGAGCGGGCCGCGACAGGCGGACAGCGACCTCACCGCGCAGTCGGTCATCGACTGCGTGGTCTTCGCGGTTGGCCAACCACGAGACTGCTTCATCCGCGAGTTCCACTTCGAGCAGGTGCGGACTCCACACTCCTGAGCGCCGCCGCGCCGGCCAGCCTGGGCCAAACCGAAGATCCTCGGCGCGGGTCCCAGCGCTGAGACCGACGGCGTCGGAACGAAGAGCAGATGCACAGATCCGCCGTGATCCCGCCGATGGCGATCTTCGACGTGGGTCACAAGGACGGGCAGCAGCGGCACCGGCAGGGCCGTACCGGTCTGTGAACAGTACGCACGGCCGGTCAGGATCACACTGAACGGGGTGGCGAGGAGCCGGACGACGCAGCCTGAGCGGCGGCCGCGACTGGATGGTGCGGACAGGCCCAGGACGTGGCGGCCATATCGATGTATGGTGCTTGTATGGCGGTGAAGAAGGTCACGGTGACGCTTCCAGAAGAGTTGTTCGAGGCGCTCGGCTCGGCGGCCCGGGAGGACGGGGTCCCGCTGTCACGGCTTGTCGCGAGCGCGGCGGAAAGCGAACTGCGGCGACGGGTCGGCCGGCGGCTGGTGGCCGACTGGCAGGCCGAGCACGGCGCGTTCACGGTCGAGGAGCTCGCGGCGGCGCGGGCGGAGATGGCCAGCGCTGACGCCGAGGCGTTCGGAGTGTCCCCGTCGGCGGCGGCGTGAGCATCCCGTACGTGTACGACGCGGGTGTGCTGCTGTCCATCGATGGCAATGACCGGCGGATGTGGGTGATCCACCACCTGGCCGTGGAGGAGGGGCGTCGTCTTCTCGTTCCCGCCGTCGTCGTAGCTCAAGCGTGGCGTGATGCCCGTCGGCAGGTGCAACTCGGCAGGTTTCTGGGCAGCTGTGAGGTCGTCCCGACCGGGCTGGAGGTGGCGAAGGCGGCCGGTGTGCTGTGCGGCAAGGCCGGCACCCGTGACGTCGTCGACGCCACGGTGGTCACTGTCGCGCTGGCATATGGCGCGATCGTGTTCACCAGTGATCCGAACGATATCGCGCTGTTGGGAGCCGCTGCGGAGACCAAGCCGGGAGTGGTCATCCGACGGGTCTGACGCTCCGGGCGGCGCGGGTGTGACGCTCAGGCCGGGCGCCGCCACCGTTCGAGGACCCGGTCGATGTCGCTCCGGATCCGTTCCCGGGCTTGCTCCCGTGGCACGCCGGCCATCAGCAGGTCGTCGTAGGCGGTGTCCTCGTGCCGCACCGCGGCGATCACCGCTCGGGTCACGGCGTCCAGATCGAGCGCCCGGCCGGCGGCGCTGCGCCCCACCCGGCCGCTGCCGCGGGCGCCGGTGTGTCGGCTGATCGCCGCCGCCCGTTGCGGCGGGCAGCCGGGGAACAGCCGGCCGATCTGGTCGGCCAGCTCCTGCTGGAACGACTCGTCCGCAGCCTCTCGCCGTTCCCGGTCCCGCTCGCGGCGGCGGGCGCGGGCCTCCTCGTCGGACAGGCACTGCCGCTCGGCCTGCTCGACCGCGGCCTCCTCGACCAGCAAGCCCTGCCGCTCGTAGCGCTTGCGGGAGCGGCTGAACCGCACCACCACCGCCGAGAGCTGGCTGGCCTTCTTGGCCCGACGGGTCAGCGCCGGGTCGCCGGCCGGCAGGAACACCAGGTGATCGAGGTCCGCGCAGGTGACGCAGACCGGCCCGGCGTCTTCCATCATCAGCATGTCGGCGTCGGTGCGCCCGCAGCTGACGCACGTGAACGCCGCCAGCGGCAGCACCACCACCAGGTCCGGCGGCTTGCTCTGCCGGGCGGTCAGCCGCTCCCGCTGCCGCTCCGGCAGGTCCGCCGGCATCCAGTGGGTGCGGTAGGCCAGCTCCAGCCCGGGATCGCCGGCGGCGGTGAAGCGCAGCGGCGGCCGGTCGCGGGTGGCGGCCAGATATTCGACCTCGCTGGGGATCAGGCCATGGCTTTCCACCCAGCGATGGAACACCTCCATCGCGTCGGCGAGCCGGTCGGCCGACACCGCCGCGACCGCCTCCAGGTGCGGTGCCCTGCCCTGCCGCCAGTCCGTCACCAGCCCGGGCGGCACCCACCCCATCCCGGTCAGCACGTCGAGCGGGCTCACGTAACGCTGGCGCGTCAGCGCCTGCTCGGCGGCGGTCATCACCCGGCGTTCCAGCTTCGAGGCGGGCTGCACAGGGCGCAGATTACCCCAATCCGTTCGACGGGCCGGGCGCTCCGCCCACCGTCCGGACCGCGGCCATGAGCAGTCGCCAGAAGGCGTCCACGTCCAACCCCACCGCGACGTCCGCGTTCGGGGCGCGGGCGGTGCGGCGATGGAGGTCCACCACGGTCGCGCCGCGGGTGTACGTGCCGGTCAGCTCGACGGCGACCGGGGCCGCGACGGTCCGGACCATCGACGGGTCGATGACCGCGGCCACGGCGATCGGATCGTGCACCGGTGGATGCTCGAAGCCGAACACCCGGTGATATGTGCTCGCGAAGAACGTCATCAGGTCCGCGCAGACGGTGCCGATCCGGGTGCCCAGCCGGTGGAACTCGGCGATGATCTCCGTGGTCGCCAGGGCCTGGTGCGTGACGTTCAGCCCGATCATCGTGGTCGGCAGCCCCGACCGCAGCACGATGTCGGCCGCTTCCGGGTCGGTGACGATGTTGAACTCACCGTAGGGCGTCGTGTTGCCCCGGTCGGTCGAGCCGCCCATGAAGACGATGCGGCGCACGCGCGGCATGACCTCGGGATGGCGGCGCAGGAGCAGCGCCACGTTGGTCAGCGGCCCGGTGGCGACCAGGGTGACCGGCTCGGCCGCGCCCCCGATCAGCCGCCGCATCAGCTCGACCCCGTGCACGTCCGCGACCTCGGCGACCGGCATGTCGAGGTCGGGGCCATCGAGCCCGGACGAGCCGTGGATGTCCTCGGCGACGGTGAGGTCGCCGACCAGCGGCCGGTCGCAGCCGGCCGCGACCGGAACGTCGGCGACGCCGGCCAGGGCGAGAATCCTCAGCGCGTTCCTCGTCGTCTTCTCGAGCGTCTGGTTGCCGGCGACGGTGGTGACGCCGAGCAGCCGCAGCCGCGGGTCGCCCGCGGCCAGCAGCAGAGCCAGCGCGTCGTCGTGCCCCGGATCGCAGTCGATGATCACCGGACGTGCGGCGAACTCCCTCATCCGCACGACGATAGATGCCGGGACGGGGTCAGGCCTTCTCAAGGGTGAAGGAGCTGTCCGCCTCGAACGCGTCCGAGCCGTTCCGTTTGTCGATGTAGAGCTCGCCGCCGCGGCGGTGGACGACGTAATCGGGGTAGTTGGCCGAGCGCAGGCGCACGACCCCGGCCGGGGCGTCGTCGAGCGGGCAGAAGGTCGCGTCCTTGCGATACAGCTCGGCGTCCTCCGATTTGTCGAAGCGCAGCCGGTAGTCGTAATGGCGCAGGTACTTGCCGCCGGGCGCCCGGACGGAGAAGCAGGACGCGTCGGCCAGCCCTTTGACCACGGTGAAGGCGGTCCGCTGACCGGGGGACAGCGCCGCGAAATCGCCGTCGGTCGTCAGGTAGTCGCCGGATCCGCCGCTGAGCGACACCAGCCAGGACCCGGTGGCGAGCTCGGCGGGCGCGGAGGAGGCCGCCGTGGCCGGGGTGATCGACGGCGCCGCGGCCGGCGGGGCCGGATTCGCCGCCGGCCCGGCTGCCGGATCCGCGTCGCCCGTGGCGCTGCGCCACACCACGACGACGGCCACGAGCACGACGACGACGGCCACCCCCACCAGCACTTTCACCGCGGCATGGGTGCCTCGCGGGGCCTGGCCGTACACAGTCATCGCTGAGCCTCTCCGGTCTTGGGGCGAGCTGAGATTACGTGATCCTGTGCCCGCCCAGGCCGACCGCGGTCGGCCTGGGCGGCACCGTGTCCCCGTGGCGCGGAGGTCAGAAAGTGACCAGCGGCGATCCGGTGAGCTGGTCCATGGCGAAGTTGACGAAGAAGAAGCCGAAGAACAACGCGACCAGGACCAGCACGACGTACGACCACCACGATGCGCGGGCCGGCCGCGGCAGCTTGCTGATCAGGTACATGAGCGCGAACGGGAAGATCATCGCTGCCAGGTTCGACATGTTGGCCGCCCATTGGACCAGCGTGACGGGCAGCGCGCGGAAGATGATGATGGAGATGACGATCCCGAGGACGATCATGAACGGGTAGTAGAAGCGCCGTGGATCGCCCGCGATGAGCCGGCGGAATCCGGCGCTCGACCCGTACAGCGCGTCGACCATGTTCCGGGTGAGCATCTCGAAGACGACGATCTGCGTCTTGAACAGGATCACGAAGCCGATGAACAGCGCCCAGCCGAAGAACAGACTGCTCTCGCCGGTCGCCCGCAACTGGTCGGCGACGAAGGTCGGCATGCTCGCCACCGTGGGCTTGACGCCGCTCTCCTCGGCGAGGTGGCTGACCAGAATGCCGGGCATCAGCATGCCGATGATGGCGCCCGGCACGAAGACGGCCCACATCTCCAGCTTGAGGAAGTGCCACCAGCGCCGCCACTGGGCCGCGTTCTCCGGCGTCTCCGGGAAGGTGGTGCCGACCGGAGCGATCTCCGGCCGTCCTTCGGCGCGCGCGAGCAGCCCCGGGATGTATCCGGTCTTGCTACCCATCCCGTAGCCCTTGTCCCGGTAGTAGTTCATGAAGACGAAGTTGAGGCCGGAGGCCATCGCGGCGAAGCCGGCCACGGCGCCGATCGTCGTCGCCTCGGTGCCCTTCGGCGGCAGCGCGGGCTGGATCATGCCCACGACGCCGTCGAGCCACGCGGACGGCGGGGTGATGATCAGCACGACGAGGAACAGCGTCACGAGGATGAACAGGACGAGGACCCAGAACAGCAGCTCCAGCGTCCGCGAGATCTTCTTCCCGAACAGCGTGATCGCGAAGACCGCGCCCATCAGGCCGACGCCGATCCACCGGGTCGTGGTCAGGTCGCCGCCGGTGGGAATGTCGCCGGTGACCAGGGTGAAGAAGCTCGCGCCGGCCGAGGCGGCCCACCCTCCGGTGATGAACGCCAGGTAGAAGAGCCCGACCGCGAGGATCGTGCCGACGTACGCCCCGGGCGGCACCCGCCCGAAGCCGAGCGACGGCACCTCGCCGGTGGCCAGCACGTACCGGCCGATCTCCATGTTGTACAACGCCTGCAGGATGATCGAAATCGTGATGATGAAGCCGACGCCGGTCCAGCCGAGGCTGCCGATGGCCTGTGGCCCCAGGAGCCACTCGCCGCTTCCGATCGAGAGGCCGAGGGCGATCATGGCCGGCCCCATGATCTTCGTGATGGTCTCCTTGGGCCCCGTCTTCGAGACCTTGAAGACCTCTTCCGGCGTCGGTAGGTCATCCACGTGCAAGGGTGGGCGACCGACGCCAAGGGGATATTCGGCAGCCCCTACGGGCTGAGATGCGCTAGTCATCTGCTCTCCCGATCTGCGAGTTGGTGCTGGTGCGAGGGCGCCGACGCGCCACTCATGCATCGATGGTCATCCCTTTAATGAGGCCGGGCAACCCTCGACCGGTGCAAAGCGTGATCGGTGACTAGGGTGGCGCGGTGACGACGTCGTGGACCGCACCCATCGCCTCGCCCGCGCCCCGGCAATGGACGCCGGAGACCGTGGCTTCCGATGACCGCCGGGACGGTGTGATCATCACCGGCTGGCTGCGGTCGGTGCTGCATCCGCGCCGGGGCGGCATCGCCACCGACATCCGGCCGCTGGCCGGGTTCGATGAGGCCTGGGCGGGACTGCGGCACGCGGTCTGGGCGCAGGACCGGGCGATCCGGGTCGCCTCGAACGAGTCGTCGCGGGTCTGGCGGCTGGTGACCTCGCAGGACTCCGGCGACCGGGCCCTCGGCGAGCGCCTGCTCGTTCCCGAGGCGCGGATCGGCGCCGAGGCCGAGGACCACGCGCTGGTCCGGGCGGTCCGCGAGCGTTTTCAATACCTCGACCGGGGTGTCGACGAGTGGCTTGCCGACTTCCTCGTCGCCTCGCACGGGCTGCCCGAGGCGTGCCGGCGGGTCCTCGGCGGCTTCCACGTCGAGCTGCCCTACGTCGGTGTCGGGGTCTTCGGGCGGCTGCGGCAGCTGCTTGTCGCCGCCGACGACGCGACCTATGCGCAGACCCGGGACGTGCTGCTGGAAGTGCGGGACCGGATGGCAGCAGGCCTGAGCGGCAGCCTCCTGGCCGACCTCTGCTGGGCGGTCAGCTACCTGCTGCCTCTCGGCCCGCAGTCCGGCGCCGAGGAAGAGGACGCGCATGCGGAGGCGATGCGGTGGGTCGGCGAGTTCGGCAACGTCGACGTGCACGCCTCCGGGCTCGCGACGGGTGATCTCGACACGCTGGAACGCTTCCTGAGCACCAACAAGCGGGTGCGGCACGAGTTCTTCGGTGCCTCCGGCGGGCGGCTCTACCTGGCCGGCATGCTCGACATCGCCGGTGCGGCGGCCGGGCCGGTGCTGGCCCGGATGCGGCCGGCCTACCCCTACGAGGACCACCCGTATTACAACGGCCTCTGGTGCAGCCTGCTCGCCCACCTCGACGACGACGCGGCGAGGGCGGCACTGCGGGCGGAGCGGGACGCCGGGCACGCGTGGGCGACCGGGTTCACCGCCGTCGAGGAGGAGGCTCCGGGCGTACCCGATGGGTCGCCTTGTGATTATCAGCCGCCGCAGGCGGCTCAGCCGGCGTGGCTGGAGGTGGCCGTGCCGGTCGCGCCGCTGCTCCGTTTCCGGGACGAGGAACGGGAGGCGGCCGAGCGGGCGGGTGTCTACGAGGACGCCGAGCAGTGGGAGGACGTGGCGATCGGGCGCTGCGACACCGCTCAGGTGACCGCCTGGCTGGAGCACCGGGAGCACTGGGCGATACCGACGACGCTGCCCGCGCTCGCCCTCGCTCCACGGTGGACACATGAGCGGCTGATGGCGCTGGGCTTCGCGCCCCACCACTACTGGGTGCGGTCCCTGATCCAGCTGCTGCTGGTCCGGCACGGGGTGAGCCACGTCGCGCCGCTGCTGGCCGCGTTCGAGGACCGGGCGAGCGTCGAGGCGGCGCTGGAGGCGGCGCATCCGGTCGGGCACGTGGCGCTCGCCGCGCCGACGGTGCGGGCCTTCGCGGGCAAGAAGCTGCGTAGGCCGGCCCGCTCCTGGCTGCTGCGGCATCCGGAGCACGCGGCGGCCGGGGTCGTCGCGCTGTGGGTGGCGGAGCCGAGCGACGCGGCGGCCGGGCGGGTGCTGCGCTACCTCGACGCGCAGGGGCACCGGGCGCTGCTCGTGGCGCAGGCGGGCGCGCGGGCCGCCGACCTGGTCGCGCTGCTGGACCAGGACCCGCTCGACGCGCCGAAGGCGAAGCGGCCCAAGATCCCCGCCTATCTCACCGGCGAGCCGCTGCCGCCGCTGACGACCGCCGCCGGCGGCGTCGCGACGGCCGAGGAGCAAGACCATTTTCTGGTACGCCTGGCGAGTTGCGACGCCGACGAGGTGCACCCGGCGGTGCTGGCCGCCCGCGACCGGTGGACCGCCGGCTCCCGGGCCGCGTTCGCGGATGCGCTGTTCGACCGCTGGACGGCCGCCGGCGCCCCGGCCGCCGAGGGCTGGTGCATGCAGGCCGTCGGCCTGATCGGCGACGACGCCGGCGCCCGGCGGCTGGCCGCGCACGCGAAACAGTGGGCGGGCGCCAACGCCAGCGCCCGCGCCCAGGCCGCCCTCGACGCGCTGCGGCACCGCGGCACCGACGCCGCCCTGATCGAGCTGAGCCTGCTCGCCGAGCGGTCCCGGTTCCCCGTCTTCAAGAGCGTGGCCCGGCGGCACATCGAGGCGATCGCCGACCTGCGCGGCCTCACCTCCGACGAACTCGCCGACCGGCTCGTGCCGTCGCTGGGCCTCGACGACGAGGGCGGGGACACTGTGGACACCGACGCGGGCACGTTCCGGATCGCCTTCGACCACCGGCTGGCGCCGGTCGTCCGGGACGCGGCCGGCCGGGTGCACGCCGACCTGCCGAGGCCGGCCCGCGGCGCGGACAAGCAGCGGCAGAAGGCCGCCAAGGACCGGCTCGCCGCGCTGCGCAAGGAGGCCCGGGCCTCGGCGTCGCTGCACGTGGCGCGGCTGGAGCGGGCGATGTGCGCCGAGCGGCGGATCCCGGCCGGGATCTTCCTGGACCGGTTCGCCGCCCACCCGTGGATGACCCACCTGGCCCAGCGTCTCGTCTGGGGCGTCCACACCGATGGGGCGCTGGTCGGCACCGTGCGGGTCGCCGAGGACGGCACCCTCGCCACGGTGGACGACGAGCTCGCGACGCTGCCGGCGGGCGCGAGCGTCAGCGTGCCGCATCCGCTGAACTTCCCCGAGGGCCTGCTCGCCGCGTGGGGTGAGGTCTTCGCCGACTACCAGCTGATCCAGCCGTTCGCGCAGCTCAACAGGCCGGTCTACCGGATCGCGCCGGGTCGCGCGCTCGATCGGTTCGCGGGCCGCAAGACCAGCTACCCGGTCCTGCGTGGGCTGGAGCGGCACGGCTGGACCCGCTGGTACGACGCCGTCGTCCAGATGGCGAAGCCGCTCGGCGGGGGCGTCTGGGCCGTGCTGGAGACCGACCCCGGCTGGCACGCCTCCGACACCGTCGAGTCCGCCCCGCCGCAGACCGTCGGTGCTGTCACCCTCGCCCGCGGCGGCGACCGCACCTTCGGTGATCTGCCGGCGGTGGCCGTCTCCGAACTCGTCCACGACCTGCGCGTGCTGGACTGACCGGACGGGCCCGACGGCGATCTCATTCGATCATAAACGATCGCTGCTTCCGTTCATTTGCGCCATAAGCGACCGTACGTGAATAGCTCTGATCGTTTCTGTCTGATCGACCATTGACGTGTCTTCTTGTGAGCGGTTTACTCCGTAACGAGTCGGTCATCTGGCCGACATCTGAGTTGGCCGACGAGATTCTGCCCCAGGTCCGCCGTCTCGAGGCTGCGGCGCGGTGCGGAGATCGCACCTGATGACCCGAGGAGTCGCGACGCGGATGAACGGACTGCGAGCAAGACGGTGGATGGCGGGCTGCGCCGCGCTGACGGCTGTGCTGGGCTGGGGCCTGGTGGCGCCGCCGGCCGCTGCCGCCGCCGAGGACCCGGTCGAGGTGGTGGTGGACGGGCTCAACGTCCACAAGGACAACGTGAACGGCCTGCCCTACAAGGGATTCGGGCTGATCAGCGCGAACAGCACGAGCAACCTGCTGATGGACTACAAGGCCGAGCATCCCGCGCAGTACTGGCAGCTCATCGACGTGCTGTTCGGCGGGCCGAACCCGCTCATCAACCACGTGAAGATGGAGATGGGCTCGGACACCAACAACTCCACGGGTTCGGACGCCGCGACGATGCGCACGGCCACCGAGCTCGCCGACGCCTCCCGGTCGCCGGGATTCCAGCTGGCGGCGGACGCCAAGACGGTCAATCCGGGGCTGAAGGTCTCGATCCTGCGCTGGACCATGCCGTACTGGGTGCAGACGGCGTGGAATGCGGGCACCGGTCGCGACGAGATGTATCAGTGGTACAAGGAGACCATCCTCGACGCGTACCAGAAGTACGGGTACATGGTCGATTACGTCAATCCGGATACCAACGAGACGACGAACCCGGACATCTCATTCATCAAGTACTACAAGAACGCGATCCTGGCCGACACGGACTTCGCGAACCCGCGGTACGGCATTCCCGCGGACCAGCAGGCGGCGGTCGAGGCGGCGTACCAGAAGATCAAGATTGTCGCGTCGGACGAGAACCAGACCAAGAACATCGGGCCCGCTCTGCTCAATGACGCTGACCTGTTCGGGATGGTCGACGCGGTCGGATACCACTACAACACGGACGACCGCTACGACGGGGCCACCACCAGCAACACCTACGAGCCGTACACCAAGCTGGCGACCAGCCGGGACAAGGAGGTCTGGTACAGCGAGGGCGTGGGCTCGTTCGGCTTCACCGACTACCGGGTCAACAACACCGAGGGCCCCGGCGGAGCGAGCACCGGCATCGGCGGCCTGCAGAGCGCGCTGGACCTCGCCAACCGCAGCGTCAAGGGCTACTACCGGTCCAAGCGGACGCACTACATCTTCCAGCCCGCGATCGGCGCGTTCTACGAGGGCGCGCAGTACAGCCACAAGGAGCTCCTCAGCGCGCGTGACCCGTGGTCGGGTGCCATCCACTACGACGCGGCCATGTACGTGATGGGGCACTTCACCAAGTTCGCCAAGACCGGCTGGGAGAACGAGGCGAACACCGCGGGCATCTGGCGCACCGTGCCCGAGGCCAGCTACAGCGGGGTCAGCGGCACCGAGAACATCGACGGCACCAACGGCGCCGCGAGCTACCTGACCCTCGCCGACCCGGACAAGCGCGACTTCTCCACGATCGCGGTCAACGACAGCGACCAGACCAAGACGTACCGCGTCAAGGCGCGGAACATGAACCTCGGCGCGGACCCGGCGGCGGAGCTCTGGGAGACCCGGGCGGCCGACGCCGGGCAGGCCGCCGACGCCAACTTCCTGCACCTGGCCACGGAGCTGCAGCCCGCCGCCGACGGCTACTACACCTTCCAGGTCAAGCCGCGGTCGGTCGTCACCTTCACCACGCTCGACAAGAGCGCCGATCCCGCGATGGCGCAGCGGCTGCCGCAGTCCCTGCCCCGCACGGTCCTGGACACCGACGCGACCGGCAAGAACCACAAGACCGACGACGCGATCCTGTACGCCGACGACTTCGACTACGCCCAGGAGGGTCCCGTCGAGGTCGGCGTCGGCAACGGCGCGAGCCGGCAGCGCCAGCCCTACCTGGCCTCGCGGGGCAACGAGCCGCGCTACCTGGTCGACCAGACCGGGGCCTGGGAGGTGAGCGACGGCAAGCTGGTCCAGCATCTGGACCAGTCCATGAAGGACACCGGGGCGTGGAACAGGAACAACCCGAACACGCTCGTCGGGGACTTCCGGTGGCAGAACTACAAGGCCGGCGTCGACGTCTCGTTCCCCGACGCCGCGGGCGGGTCCGCCGGCCTGGGCGTGCGCCAGCAGACCGGGATGGGCGTCAACGACCCCGCCTACAACCTCCGGATCAACCGGGCCGGCGCGTGGACGTTCGCCAAGCACGGCACGACCGTCGCGAGCGGCACGCGGACCGCGGCCAACGCCTACAGCCTCGCCGTCGAGGCCAAGGGCGCGACCATCACCGCGTTCGTGAACGGCACGGCGGTGCACAGCTATGTGGACCCGGCGCCCGAACTGGCCGGCCGGGTCAACCTCTCCAGCGACTTCTACCAGACCGGCTTCGACAACCTGAGGGTCGAGAAGGTCAACGGCTTCACCCCGTACGCGGTCTCGCTGGTCGACAACATGGACAGCTCGATCGCGTACGCCGGGACGTGGAGTCGCAAGGCCGCGGCGGGCGACGCGCTGGACTGGCACCGGTCGACCTCGACCAGCTCGACCGCGGGTTCGTCGGTCACGGTGGGTTTCACCGGCACCGGCCTCGACGTGATCGGCGCCAACACCGGCACCGGCACGCTGGACGTCTCCGTCGACGGGGTGCCGCTCGCCACGAGCGCGGCGACCCTCAGCTCCGGCAAGCGTCAGGCCACCTACACGCTGCGCGGGCTTCCCGACGGCGCGCACACGGCCACCTTCGTGCTGCGGTCGGGCACGCTCGTGCTCGACGCGTTCACCGCGACCTCCGGCGACGTGGACGGCGCCGTCGACACGACCCCGATCCGCACCGCGCTGACCGCGGTCGGTACGCCGGTGCAGAGCGAATACTCGCCGCAGTCCTGGGCGGTCTTCGCCGCGACCAGGGCCCAGGCGACGGCGGCCCTGCCCGGCCGACCGGGCCTGGACACCATCGGGGTCGCCCAGCTCGCGGCCCGGCTCGAGTCGGCGTTCGCCAACCTGCAGCGCGCGGACATCACCGACACGAAGCGGGACCTGGGCCTCGCGGGCGCCCTCCGGACCACGGACGACCTGCCGGCGGCGGTCACGATCGACGGCCAGCCGCACCAGGTCACCTGGACGGCCGCCAGCCGGAGCGCGGCGCGCACCGCCTACGCGACGGTGTCGGTGGAGGGCTGGACGAACGACGCCTACGTGGACGGCAAGAAGCAGGCGTTCACCGCCCGCTACGAGGTCGTTCCCGCGTCGCTGGTCTACTACATCGACGGGGGCCTGGCCGCCGGCCAGAGCTCGCCGCAGTTCCAAGCGGTCAAGGCCGCCGACGCCGGTTCGGGGCTGCGCAACGGCACCGCCGACCAGATCTCGACCGCGGCCGACGTGTGGGGCTACGTCAACGACGGCATCAACATCAAGGGGAGCACGGACGCCGGCGAGAAGTACTCGACCGGGTACTGGGCGGGCAGCAACAAGACGGTCCGCTACCGGCTGCCGCTCGACCCGGGTCAGTACGTGCTGACCTCCGGCTTCACCGAGTGGTACGGGCAGACCCGGCCCATGTCGGAGACGGTCACGATCGGCGGCACCACCGTGACCGGCACCGCGATCAGCCTCACCGCGGCCAGCACCCGGGCCACCGGCACGGTATCGTTCACCGTCACCACGCCGACGGTCGTGACCTTCACGGTGGCGAAGACCGGATCGCAAGATCCGGTCATCAGCTGGCTGGCCGTCGCGAAGACGGTCGACCTGGGTGTGGCGGGCTCGCTGCCCGCCGGGTCGGCCCTGCCGGCGACCGTCACCATCGCCGGCGCGGCGGTGCCCGTGACCTGGGACCGGGCGAGCGCGGCGAAGGCGACCGTGGCCTACGAGACGCTGAGCCTGACCGGAACGGCGACCATCGACGGCGTCAAGACGGCCGTCGCGGTCCGCTACGAGGTCGTGCCCACCGCACCGCTGGCCTATTTCATCGACTCCGGCGTGGCCGGCGGCCAGACGTCACCCGCCTACGAGACCGTCAAGGCGTCGGCGGCCGGCGCGGGCCTGCGCAACGCCACGGCCGACCAGGTGTCCACCGCGAGCGATGTCTGGGGCTACCTGGCCGACGGGACCACCGTCAAGACGGAGGTCGACCTGAACGACAAGTACTCCACCGGCCTGTGGGCGGGCGCCGGCAAGCCGACCGAGTACAACCTGCCGCTCGCCCCCGGCGTCTACGAGCTGACCGCCGGCTTCAACGAATGGTGGGGCCAGACCCGGCCGATGACCGAGTCGGTGACGTTCACCGACGTCCATGGCGAGCAGGAGACTGTCACCGGCTCGGACGTGACGATCAGCGGCGCCACGCCACGGGCCACCGGCAAGGTCACCTTCACCCTGCACGCGCCGGCGACGGTCCGCTACACGGTCGCCAAGGCCACGACCCAGGACCCGGTCATCAGCTGGCTCGCCGTCGCCCGGACCGGCGACGCGACCACCGCCCCCGGCGCACCGGCGAACGTCACGGCCGTCGCCGCCGACACCACCGCCCACGTCAAGTGGTCGGCACCGGCGTCGGACGGCGGGACACCGATCACGGGCTACGCCGTGACGGCCAAGCCGGGCGGCGCCACCTGCGAAACCACGGGTGCGACCGAGTGCGAGGTCACCGGACTGCAGAACGGCACGGCCTACACCTTCACCGTCGTGGCGCACAACGAACTGACCGGTTCGCCGGCCTCGGCGCCCTCCGCCGCGGTCACACCCTTCTGGATCCCCAAGGCCGTCGCCATCGCCGGCTCGGCACAGGTGACGATCGGGCAACGGACGACCCTGGTGGCGACCGTCGACCCGGAGCCGGCCGACCAGTCGGTGACCTGGCAGTCATCGAACCCGGCGGTGGCCACGGTCTCCACCGGCGGCGTGGTGACCGGCGTGGCGTACGGCCAGGCAGTCATCACGGCGACCTCCGTCGCGGCGCCGCGGATATCGGCCTCGCACGCGGTCGCGGTGCTGCCGGCAGCGTGGTCGCCGACCGCGACCTATGTCGCCGGTGACCGGGTGCTGCACGACGGCCGGGTCTTCCAGGCACAGTGGTGGACCCAGGGGCAGATCCCGGGCGCCTCGCCGTGGAGCGCCTGGGCGGAGCTGGGCGTCCCGGTCGGTTGCCGGACCGGCAGCTACGCCTCCTGGACGGCGTCGTGGATCTACACCGGCGGCGAGGTCGTACAGCACCAGGGCCACCTCTGGCAGGCGAAGTGGTGGACGCGCAACCAGGCGCCCGGCGGCGCGTACGGTCCCTGGCAGGACCTGGGCGACTGCTGAGTTCCGGTTGACTGCGGCGGGGCGGCGAGATGCCGCCCCGCCCGGTCGCCGCCAGGCGATCAGCTTGGCGGGTATCCATTGGCCCGCAGCGTGCGCACCCGATCGGCGAGCTCGTCAGCCACGCTCATTCGACCACTCGCGCCATCGGGTTCGGTTGGCCCCGGTCGTCGAGTATCCCGGGGAACTGCAGGTCACCGGAGGCGTAGGCGAGGCAACGCTCGGTCAGCTCTGCCGCCATGCCGTTGTGCTCGGCGAGGAAGCGGATCCACTCCGGCAGCACCGCGATGATCTCGACGGCGAAATCGTTCTGGTAGTAGCCCCGCAGGTGCAGCACGATCTGGGCCACCTTGTGCGGCGAGCAGAACGGATACAGCGTGGGGTGATGCTGCGGGGACCAGGACTCGGCCATCTCCACGGCGAGTTCGTCGGCCCCGGCCGGGCTCCCGCCGGAGCCGTCGCCGGCCGGTCCGTCGGGGTAGCCGAGCTCCCGCAGTCGCCGGGCGAACCGAGCCCCGGCCTCGTCAGCCGTCAGCCGTTCGGAAACCGGCTCGGGCAGCCCGCGAACGGCGTCCTTGACGGTCCCGCCAAGCCGCCGACCGCGCAGGAACTCGGCGTACTGCTCCTGGCTCTCCCCGCCGATCCGGGCGCTTTCGACCTGGCCCCGCAGGAGATCGCCCAGCGTCGCCTTGTCATCCAGCGGTGTCAGCGCTGCCACGCCGGCTGCGGCCTGCCCCACCGATTCGCGCCAGGCCGCCAGCGCGGACTCGGCCGACGGGTGGAAGCCGCTGTCCACGGTGGCCACTTCGTAGCCGCAGGTGTCCACGTCCCACAGATACCACCGGTCCGGGCCGCCGGCCGACGCGAACGGCGCGACCACCGCCCAACGGACGCCGTAAGCATCGCGCGCCCACAACACCGGGCCGGTCACGGCGCGCCCTCCTGCGACGAGCTTCGCCTCCAGGGCCCCGACGTGCTCGGCGACCAGGTCGCGCGCGGACTCGCTCAGCGGGAACGGCAGCACGCCGGCGACAATCGTCAGCAGCCGCTGAAGAACCGCGACGTCGGCACCGGCCGCCGCGTGCAGCCTCTCGTCGATCGCCGACAGCAGCGCGCCGACCATGTCCTCCGGGTTGACCCTGTCCGCCACGGCGGCACCCTCGTACTGGATCATCGCGGCGCCGTAGCGGACGCACAGGTCGTCCTCGATGTCGTCGTCGGACCACCCGGGAGCGGCGGCGGTCAAGGCATCGATCATCGCCCCGGCCGCGTCTCCGGCCAGCGCGGTGCGGTGCTCATTGAGCCTGCGGCGGCGTTCGAACAAGTCATCGAAGGCGCCGGCCAGGGAGGCCTTGCTCGGGGTCGGGCCCGAGGGCCGCCGACCGGACTGCGACTTCTTCTTCCGCTTGCGAGACACGGGCACCGCGGCAGATTAATCCAGGGGTACGCGACGACGCGATGCCCCGTTGGAGTGATGGCTGGTCCCATGCCCGAGGCAGCTTTCAGGCCTGGGCGCGGCCGGGCTTCCTCGAATTGTCCGCGGGATGGGGTGCGAACGACCACCACCACGCCTGCTCCGCCTTCGATACGGTCGGCGTGACGCCGGTTCGGGATTGACCGAGGAGTGGCGGCGGCCGGCGGTGGGAGAGGAGTGGCGTGCGCGGCTTGGCAAAGACCGTCGTTTCGGTCACCATCCTGTTCGCGGTGGCGGCGTGCTCCGGGACTCCCCGGGAAACGCGCACGCCGAGTCCCGCGGACGACGGGCTGAACGTCGCGGACTGCCTGGCGCAGCCTGAGTCGGCCGCCACCGGCGGTAGCTGGAGCGAGGTCGCCTGCGACGATCCGGTGGCGATCGCCGAGGCGACCGCGGTCGAGAGCCTCCCCGGCGGCATCGCGGGCGCCATGGCCGAACCGGACTGCCCGGCCGGGACGGACTACGCCCTGCGCGCCACCGACTTCCGGCCTGTGGGTAGAGACGTGAGCTGGAGTTTCGTGTGCGCCCGCAACCTCAAGCCACCCCACCCGGGGGATCCGGGCGGGGGAGGAGGCCCGGACATCGTGGCCGGGGACTGCGTGCACACCACGGAAAACCTCGCCGCCGTCAAGGAGACCCGCTGCGACGGCAAGGGCAAACTCAAGCCGACGCACAAGGTGACCATGGTGGCGACCGCGATCTGTCCCCCGGGCAACGACGTGTCCATCAAGGTCGGTCGTGCGCAGTTCGGCCAGCCGCTCAGCCAGAAGGTCGCCTGCGCGAAGGCCCTCTGACTCTCATCCTGAACGGCCACTGGCCCGCCTCGACAGCATCATCGCCCAGGATCCCGACGTCGTCACCGTCCGCGCCGAGCCTCAGTCTTGGGCGCGGGCGATCCCGTCCAGGAGGAGGTCGATCGTGAATTCGAACTCGACCTGGCTGTCGCACCAGCCGAGCGTGGGGTCGGCTGCGTCGTGGGTCTCGGCCGCCATCATCGCCGTCAGGTGGGGGAGGGCTTCGGCCATCGCGGACAGCTCTTCCTCCGCGGCGTCCACGTCGGTGTCGCCCCCCGCCGAGGCCGGGCTGAAGATCTCCTGCGCGAATCCCAGGGCCAGGCTGCCGAACGCGTGCAGCGCCCGGTGCGCGATCCGGTGCGAGAATCCGCCGTTGATCAGGGTGGCCACTATCGCGTCGTAGTAGGCGTACACGCCGAACGGGATGGTCTTGCGGGAGCTGAGCAGCCCGGGGGCCCACGGGTGGCGCAGCATGATTTCGCGGGCGGCCAGGAATCGGCGCCGCAGGCCCGTACGCCAGTCGTTGTTCGTCTCGGCGAGCGCGACCTCGGCGTTGATCTCGTTGATGACGGTTTCGACGAGGCCGTCGAGCAGGCCTTCCTTGCCGGGCAGGTGGTAGTAGAGCGACATCGCCTCGACGCCGAGGTCGGCGGCGAGGCGGCGCATCGTCAGCGCCTTGAGTCCGGCTGTGTCCGCCAGCGCTACCGCTGCCGCCAGCGTTCGCTCGCGGCTCAGCGGCTCGCGAGACGTCTTGGCTCCCATTGTCCTCCTTGACCTCGGCCTGTACCTTACATCGTATGGTTACCTTACAACGTAAGATTCCCCGCCAGGACCTGGCCCGGACGACCGGCCTGCTCTATCTCGGCCTCGCCGTCACCGGCCTGTTCGGCTTCCTGCTCATCCGTTCGCAGCTCTTCGTCGCCGGCGACGCCGCCGCGACCCTGGCCCGGCTGGTCGAGCGCGAGGGGCTCGCCCGCGCCGGGGTCGCCTTCGAGCTGCTCATCGTGCTGACCCAGGCGCTCACCGCGGTCTGGTTCTACCGGCTCTTCCGGGAGGTCGACGCGGTGGCCGCCGGCAGCATCGCCGCCTTCGGGCTCGTCAACGCGGTCGCGATCCTGGGCAGCGCGGCCCTGCTCGCGACCGCGGCCGAGGTCGCGCTGCACCCGGTCGGCGACGGCGCCGCGAGCGTTCAGGTTCTGTACCTGGTCAGCGGTCACCTGTGGACGGCGGGCGGGCTGTTCTTCGGGCTCTGGCTCATCCCGATGGGCTGGTGTGTGCTCCGGTCGGGACGGATGCCCCGGCCGCTGGGCTGGGTTCTCATCGGCGGCGGCGTCGGCTATGTGCTGAGCCCGTTCGTCGCCTACCTCGTTCCCGGGGCCGGGGTGCTCGCCGATGTTCTTGCCGTGCCCGCGTCCGTGGGCGAGTTCTGGATCATCGGATACCTGCTCATCCGTGGCGCCGGGCGGGTGGCCGGCACGGCGTCGTGACCACTGCCGGTCAGCGGGTTGTCACCCGTTCGGGGTGGTCAGGGCCGATCCGGTGCGGGCGCCGGCCGGTCGCGGGGCAAACCGGGCGAATCCATTGTTGCGGCCGCGCCGGACCGGGGACACCGGGGCCGGGGGCGGCGTGGGGCTCGGCGGCGCGACGGAGAGCGCGGGCAGCGGCTGGGACGGCTTGCCGGGCATCGCGACCGTGGCCCGCGGCAGGCTCGGCGCCACTGTGGCCGGCGGTGGGCTGGGCGCCGGCGGCGTCGGCGCGGTGTAGCTGCCGGTCGGCTCGTCCGGGCCGGGCGTCCAGCGTGACCGGCATTTCAGCAGCACACCCGAGACGGCGCAGATCATCAGCACGCCCATCAGGACCATCGTCTGCGTCATGCCGCCACGACCTTCCGCTCCACGCCCGAGCCGTTGGTTATCTAGCCAATGACGGTAGCAGCGCACACCTCTTCAACCAATTGTCCGGCTCGCCGGGGTGGCTCGCGGCGGCCGGCGCGGATCGGCGGGATTGTGCCTATCCTTTGCGGATGAAGCCTTCCTCGCCGGAGCCCGGCTTCGGCGGCTATCTCAAGGAAGCGATCCAGGCGGCGCGGTTCCCGACACCCACCCACTTCGCCCGGGCCGCCGGCACCGACCCCTCCGTCGTCCTGCGCTGGCTCAGCGGCGAGCAGCGGCCCACCATCAGGTCCATCGAGCGGATCGCTCCCGTGCTGGGCCGCGGCATCAACGAGATCGTGGTGGCCGCCTACCCCGACCGGGTCGGCGGTGCGCAGCCGGCTCCGCCGGTCACCCATCCGCTCGTGCACGAGCTGGGCCGGATCCTCGCCCCGGATTCCCCGATCCCGGAGGCCGACCGGGCGGCGCTCGAGGTGGTGCTCGATCGCATGCTCGATCCGTACCGCAGGGTCCTGCGCCGCCGCAGGTCAGCCTGACCACTCGGGGGTGTCGCGCCGGGCTGCGGATGTCCGTAATCTCGGACCATGACTGAGCGTGCCCGCGCCGATCATGGATCCATCGTGGGCGGACTGCACCTCCAGCTGAGCAAACTGCTGCTCGGCTCCCTCGTCGCCGCGGTGGCCGCGACCGGCGCGCTCATCGTCACGATGGTCGTCGGGTTGCCGCCGGCGCACCCGCCGCCCGGCCCCGGCGTCATGCCGCCGCCTCCGCCCAACCTCACGGCGCTCGCCGTCTTCCCGGTGATCACCGGGCTGTTCGTGCTGGCCTGGCTCGCGGTCGTGGTGGCGTTCTCACGCGACCAGATCCTGCGCCGGATCGAGCAGCTGCGGGCCGGGCCGGGCCCCGACGGCCCGCAGTTCGACCAGCTCATCGCCGAGCTGCGGGCGCAGCTCGCCGCCGACCGCGAGCGGGAGCTGCAGCTGCTCGAGGGACGCATCGCGGAGCTGACCGAGGAGTACGGCGAGCAGCGCGAAACCGACGGCTACCTCAACGGCATGCGCGTGGCGACCGGCGAGGAGCCCGTACCGGAGAAGGTCCGTTCCATCCGCCGGGCCCCGCCGCGGCGCTGACCGTCCGAGTGATTCGAGCGCCCCGTCCGTTTCCGGGGCCCTTCTCCCGGGGTAGAGGAAGATCAGGAACATTCCCGAGCCGAAGGGTCAGCGAAGATGGTGACCGTACGTCTGTGCACCACCCGGTCCGTGTCCGCCCCACGGCAGGAGGTGCGGCGATGAGCGCTGTCGCGAATCCCGCCACCGTCGACGAGTGCCTGCGCGTCGGCACCGGCTTCTCCCAGGGCGACCGGAACTGGATCGCCGAGCAGTTCGGCACGCTCGACGCCCGGCTGGCCGCGTTCCACGCCGACACGACCGCGCTCGAGGTGTCGGTCAAGGACCGCGAGGCCCGCGGCCAGAAGGTCACCCTGGAGTGCTGGATCGCCGGCCGGCAGAAGGTCGTCACCACCTCCGCCGAGGACGACCTGCACGCCGCGCTCAACGACGTGCGCGACGACCTGCGCCGCAAGCTCAACGACGCGAAGACCAAGCAGGAGCCGCGGCACAACCGTCACCTGCGGGAGCACGCGCTGCCCGACAGCACCGCGATCGACGAGGGTGACCTGCTGAAGAACGACGAGATCCCCGGGGCCTGAGCCAGCCCGGGGGCGTGCTGCCCGCCGGTCATCCCGGCGGGTGGTACGCCGAGAGCGGATGCGCCCTTGACCTGAAGCCGGGTCGAGGTCGCAGAGTGACCACCATGATCGATCCGCTGGTTTCCGTCCGCCTCGCCCGCCCGTGCCGTGACCTCGCCGCCGTGCGCCGCTTCTACGTCGACGGCCTCGGCCTCGAGGTGCTCTACGAGGGCTCGGGCGCGCACGACATCGTCATGCTCGGCTGGCCCCGGGCCTCCTGGCATCTGGAGCTGGTCGGCGGCCCGCACCTGTCGGTGTCGCCGGCGCCGACCGAGCAGGACCTGCTGGTGCTCTATCTGGCCGGACCGGTCGACGACGATCTGGTACGGCGGCTGGCGGCGCACGGCGGCACCCGGGTGACCCAGGGGGACTACTGGGACCGGTGGGGCGTGACAGTGGCCGACCCGGACGGATATCGGCTCGTTCTTTCCACCCGAAGCTGGTAGCCGGCGGCAGAAAATCCAAGAAAATTTCGTGCCCGGTAAGAAGGCCCGCACCCGACGGCCCATCCGGATGGTGATCAGGGCCGCGCGCTTCGCACAGTGGGGCATGAGCCTGACCCTCGCCCCTGGAACAGCCTGGAATGATGTCCTCGCCCGGGTCGCGGCCGCCGCGCCCGAGGCCCTCACGGCCGATCGGCTGCGCAACCTGTACGCCGGCCGGTGGCATGACGTCGGCACGCCGGCCGAGCTGCGTACCCCCGTGGACGGCACCCTGCTCACCCACCTGGCCAAGGTCGATGCCGGCACGGCGGCCGAGGCCGTGCGGGCCGCGACGGCGGCCCATGCGCGCTGGTCGGCGACGCCGCTCGCCGAGCGCAAGGCCCGCGTCGCGGCCGCCGTCGAGGCCCTGACCCTGCACCGTGACCTGCTGGCCCTGACCCTGGCCTGGGAGATCGGCAAGCCGTGGCGGCTGGCCTGCGCCGACGTCGACCGGGCACTGGACGGCGTCCGCTGGTACGCCGAGCAGATCGACCGGCAGGTCGCCGGCCGCGAATCGCTGCCCGGTCCGGTCAGCAACATCGCCTCCTGGAACTACCCGATGAGCGTGCTCGTGCACGCGGAACTGGTGCAGTTGCTGGCCGGCAACGCGGTCATCGCCAAGACCCCGTCGCAGGGCGGCGCCGTCTGCCTGACGCTGGCGCACGCCCTGATGGCCCGGGCCGGGCTGCCGGTGACGCTGCTTTCCGGCAGCGGCGAGGAACTCTCCGAGGTGCTGGTCCGGGCGCCGGAGATCGGCGCGGTCGCGTTCGTCGGCGGCCGCTCCAACGGCGGCAAGGTCGCTGCCGCGCTGCTCGACTCCGACAAGCGGCACTTCATCGAGCAGGAGGGCCTCAACGCCTGGGGGATCTGGGAATTCTCCCAGTGGGACCGGCTCGCCGGGCACCTGCGCAAGGGCTTCGAGTACGGCAAGCAGCGCTGCACGGCGTACCCGCGTTTCGTGGTGCAGCGGGACCTGGTCGACGCGTTCCTGGACGTCTACCTGCCGGTGGTCAAGGGCATCCGGTTCGGGCACCCGCTCGCGGTCGAGGCCGCCGGTGACCCGCTGCCCGAGCTCGACTTCGGGCCGCTGATCAGCGCGGCCAAGGCCGATGAGCTGCGCCGCAAGGTCGACGAGGCGATCCGCGGCGGCGCGGTGCCGCTGCACCGCGGCGCGCGCACGGCGGGCCGGTTCCTGGAAGGCCAGGACACCAGCGCGTACGTGGCGCCCACCGCGCTGCTGGCACCGCCGGGACGGTCGCGGCTCATGCACGCCGAACCGTTCGGCCCGGTCGACACGATCATCGTGGTGGACACCGAGGACGAGTTGCTGTCGGCGATGAACGCCAGCAACGGCGCGCTGGTCGCCAGCCTCGCCGTGGACGACGAGGAACTGGCGGCCAAGCTGGCCCAGGACGTACAGGCCTTCAAGGTCGGCATCAACCGGCCGCGCTCCCGCGGCGATCGCGACGAGTGCTTCGGCGGCCGCGGCGCCTCCTGGAAGGGCGCCTTCGTCGGCGGCGACCTGCTGGTGCACGCGGTCACGGTGGGCGAGCCCGGCGAGCGCCTGTACGGCAACTTCCCGGACTACAGCAGCTACCCGCCCGACATGTGAGCGGATGCCTGCAGCAGACTGTTCGCCGTGGCCAGGACGATGCGGATCAGCACGCGCAACGCGACCTTCCAGCAGTGGCAGGCCCTGCTGACCAACCGGAGCAAGCGGCAGCACGCCGGTGAGTTCCTGGTCCAGGGCGTACGCCCGATCTCCCTGGCGGTGGAACGCGGCTGGGAGATCCGGGTGCTGCTGGCCTCGGACGGGCCCGGCCTGTCCAAGTGGGGGCGCGAGGTCATCGACAACGCCGGCGCGCCGCGGGCCGTGGTCGCCGCCGAGCTGATGCGTGAGCTGGGCGGCAAGGACGAGGACACGCCCGAGTTGCTGGCCGTGGTGGGCATGCCCCCGGACGACCTGACCCGCATCGGGGCCGGCGCCGGCCTGCTGGCGGTGGTCTTCGACCGGCCGACCACGCCGGGCAACATCGGCACGCTGGTGCGCTCGGCGGACGCCTTCGGCGCATCCGGGGTGATCGTCACCGGGCACGCCGCCGACCCGTACGACCCCAAGGCGGTCCGGGCCAGCACCGGCTCGCTCTTCGCCCTGCCGGTGGTGCGGGCGGCGAGCCACCGCGAGGTGCTCGACTGGGCCGGTGACCTGCGCGCGGACGGGGTGGCCGTCCAGGTCGTCGGCACCGACGAACGCGGCCCGGTGGAGATCGCCGAGCACGACCTGAGCGGGCCGACCGTGCTGGCGGTCGGCAACGAGACGCACGGCCTGAGCGCCGCCTGGCGGGAAGCCTGTGACCAGATGGTCCGGATTCCGATCACCGGGGCGGCCAGTTCACTGAACGCGGCCTCGGCGGCGAGCGTCGCGCTCTACGAGGCGGCGCGCCAGCGGAGACTCGGCTGACCGTACGGTCTCAGCATGCTGCCCACGCGCGGCAGCGGATGGCCGGACGTCAATGTTTAGCCCGAGCTAAAGTTCTCCGCGGCGTGGCTGGCCATGGAGAGCAAGCGGAGGGAGGCGTGATGACGGAGTTTCACGACTGGGATGACGTTCGTGCCGAGTTGCATGACGGCGACGATGCTGCCCTCGTCGCCGAGCGTGCGCGGACGGAAGCCTGGATCTCTGCTTTCCACCTGGCGGAGGAGCGCAAGCGGTTGGGTCTCACTCAGCGCGAGGTCGCCGATCTCATGGGCGTGACGCCCGGCCGGGTCAGCCAGATCGAGAACGGCGATCTCGACGCGAACGAGGTGGCGACGCTCAGCCGGTATGCGCGGGCGCTCGGTGCGCGGATGCGGATCATCTTCGACTACGGCAACGACCTGCGGCAGATCGCCTGACTCTCTGCCGCAGCCGGTCGCCGGATGGGCCGAGGTCGATTGATTGAGCTGCGGAAACTGTCCGGTTGTCGGCAGTGCCGCAGGGGTGCGCGTCAGTAGGCTCAGCCGCGATGGAGCTCCTGGAGCGCGGCGACGCCCTCGCCGATCTTGATGCGCTGCTGGCCGACACGGCCGGCGGCGGGCGGATCGCGGTCGTCTCCGGTGAGGCCGGCGCTGGCAAGTCCAGCCTGGCCACCGCCTTCGCTGCCGCCGCCGGGAGCCGGGCGTGGGTGCTCTGGGGTGCCTGCGACCCGCTGCTCACCCCGCGTGCGCTCGGGCCGTTGCACGACATCGCCCGGCAGGTTGGCGGCGCGTTGCGGGAGCGGATGGCCGCAGGGGAGCGAGGCGCGATCTTCGACGCCCTGCTCGATGCGCTGGACGGGCCACGGCAGCGGCGCCGCCCGGTGGTGGTCATGGAGGATCTGCACTGGGCCGACGAGGCGACCCTTGACCTCGTCGCGTTTCTGGGGCGGCGGCTCGCGCTGTGCCGGGTGCTGCTCGTCCTCACGTACCGTGATGACGAGGTCGGCCCCGATCACCAGCTCCGGAGTGTCCTGGCCGGACTGCCGCGGGCCCTGGTCCGGCGGTTGCCGCTCCCGTCGCTGTCGGCTGCGGCGGTCGGTGAGCTCGCCCGCCGCGCGGGCCGGTCCTCTTCTTCCGTGTACGCGGTGACCGGCGGTAACCCGCTGCTGGTCACCGAGGTGCTCGCCGCCGCCGACTCCGGGGTGCCCGCTACCGTCCGCGATCTCGTGCTGTCCCGCCTCGCCGCGCTGTCGCCCGAGGCGCGGGAGGCCGCCGGTTTCGTGTCCGTCGTGCCGTCGCAGGCCGAGCCCGCGCTGCTCGCCTCGCGCGGCGCCGGGGTCGAGGAGTGCCTCGCCGGTGGCGTGCTCGGCGCCACCGCCGACGGGGTCGCGTTCCGGCACGAGCTGTTGCGGCGGGCGGTGGAGGAGGCGTTGTCGCCGGTGCGTCGGGCGGCGCTGCACGCCGACGTGCTCGCCCTGCTCGCCGGCCGGCCCGGGGTGGATCCGGCCCGGCTCGTGCACCACGCCCACCATGCCGGGGACGCCCCCGCGGTGCTGCGCTGGGCCCCGGTCGCCGCGGTGCGCGCCGCCGGGGTCGGTGCCAACAAGCAGGCCGTCGCCCATTATGAGCTGGCGCTGCGGCACGCCGCCGGTGCGTCCGCGGCCGAGCGGGCCGCCCTGCTGGAGGCGTACGCCACCGTCGGCTACCTGGCCGGGCTGATCGTGGAGGCGCTGCAGGCGCGGCGGCAGGCGCTGTCCCTGCGCGAGCTGGCGGGCGACACGGTCCGGGTCGGCGAGAATCTGCGCTGGCTCTCCCGGCTCAACTGGTGGCGGGGTCACACCGCGCAGGCCCGGGTGGCCGGTGAGCGGGCCGTCGAGGTGCTCGAATCGATCCCGCCCGGCCCGCAGCTCGCGATGGCCTACAGCAACCTCTCCCAGCTGCACATGCTCGCCGGCGAGGGCACCGCGATCGAGTGGGGCGAACGGGCCATCGACCTGGCTCGGCACTTCGGCGACCTCGACACCGAGCTGCACGCCCGGGTCAACGTGGGCTCGACGCGGATGGAGCACGACTTCGAGCGAGGCGGCGTGGAGCTGGAACGCGTCCACGCGATGGCCGCCGCGGCCGGTTTCTCCGACCATGCCACCCGGTCGCTGGCCAACAAGGCGTGCCAGGCGGTCGAGTGGTGCGACTTCGAGGTCGCCGCGGAGGTGCTGGAACGGGTGCTCGACTTCGCCGAGGCCCGCGACCTGGACGGCTATCTCCAGCACCTGCTGGGATACCGCGCCGCGATGCTGCTGGCCCGCGGTGACTGGGCCGGGGCCCGGGCCGACGCGGAGGCGGCCCTGTCCGGCCCGGCCCGGCCGGGTCCGTGCCGCGGCACCGCTCAGGTGGCCCTCGGCCGGTTGCGGTCCCGCTGCGGCGAGGCGGGCGCGGCGGAGATCCTCCACGAAGCCGCGGAGCCCGCCTACGAGGCGAACGAGCTGCAGTTCGTCGGGCAGGTCGCGGTCGGGCTGGCCGAGCACTACTGGATCGCGGGTGATCCGGTCCGCGCGGCCGCCGAGGCGCGCCGCGGGTACGCGCTGGCGCTGCGCGCCGGGCATCCCTGGTTCGCCGGGCAGCTCGCCTACTGGCAGTGGCGGGCCGGCGAGCCGGCGGCGCTGCCCGAGTGGATCGGCAAGCCGCACCGGCTGCTGATCGAGGGAGACTGGCGGGGCGCCGCGGCCGAGTGGGCCGACCGGGGCTGCGACTACGCCCGCGCCGAGGCGCTCAGCTGCGGCGACGAGGAAGCAGTCGGGGAAGCGTTGCGCATCGTGGACGGCCTGGGCGCGGTGGGCACGGCCCGGCGGCTGCGCGCCGAGCTGCGGGACCGGGGTGCGAAGGTGCCGCGCGGGCCGCGCCCGTCGACGGTGGCCGACCCGACCGGGCTCACCGCCCGGCAGCGGGAGGTGCTGACGCTGCTGGCGGAAGGGCTGAGCAACGCCGACATCGCCGCGCGGCTGACCCTGTCGGGCAAGACGGTCGACCATCACGTGTCGGCGGTGCTCGGCAAGCTCGGCGTACCGTCGCGAGGGCAGGCCGCCGCGGCCGCCCACCGCCTGGGCCTGCTGACGCCGCGCTGAACATAGGGAGAATTCCCCACGCGCCCGCCGGCCCGCGCTCCTAACGTCGGTGGCATGACGAGTTCACTTGCGCTTGAGGGCATCAAGGCACGCCAGCAGAAGACCTGGGCCAGCGGCGACTACGGCGCGGTCGCGGCCCTCATCCATGCCACCTCCGAGCATCTTGTCCAGGCGGCGGACCTGACCGCCGGGTCGCGGGTCCTCGACGTGGCCACCGGTACGGGCAACGCGGCGATCGCGGCGGCGCGGTGCCTGTGCGCGGTCACCGGCGTCGACTACGTACCGGAACTGCTGGACCGCGGCCGGGCCCGGGCGGCCGCCGAGCACCTGCGGGTCGACTTCGTCGAGGGGGATGCCGAGGCTCTGCCGTGCGGCGACGGCGAGTGGGACGCCGTGCTCTCCGTCTTCGGTGTCATGTTCGCGCCCGACCAGGAGCGGTCCGCCGCCGAGCTGACCCGGGTGTGCCGGCCGGGCGGCACGATCGCCCTGGCCAACTGGGTGCCGGACGGCTTCATCGGCGAGCTGTTCCGCACTATCGGCCGCCGGGTCCCGCCGCCGCCCGGCGTGCGCGCGCCCGCCGAGTGGGGCAGCGAGCCGCGGCTGCGGGAGCTGTTCGGCGACCGGATCCGGGACCTGCGGATCAACCGGCGCGAGTTCGTCTTCCGGTTCCCGGCCCTGGACGATTTCGCCGACTACTTCCGGGCGCACTACGGGCCGACGCTGAAGGCCTTCGAGGCGCTCGACACCGACCACGGCAAGCTGCTCCACGCCGACCTGGTCGAGCTGGTCTCGCGGTACAACGTGGCCACGGACGGCACCGCGAAGATCCCCTCGGCGTACGTCGAGGTGCTGGCCACCCGGGCGTAGCACCACACCCGGCCCGGGCCTGCTGCGCTGTTTCGCCTGAGCGCGAGGCTTGTGCGTGGTGCAATCGGTGGATGCGGACGACGGTGGGTGCCGAGGCCGGCACGGCGAACCCGGAACGGTGCTAGCGGCGATGCCGAGGGACGCCGCCGTACCGGCATTGCTGCGCCCGGTCGTGCCCGTGGCTGACCGGATGCGCACCAGCATGCGCCTGGGCGCCCTGGTCCTGGTGCTGATGATTCCCGGCATCTTCGCGACCGCCGGCTACGTCCGCGAGGTCCGGGCCCGGATCGCCTTCAGCGCCGCCGAGCGCGAAGGCCTCGAGGTGGTCCGGCCGGCCCTCCTCGCGCTCGCGGACACGGTGGCCGGGAAACAGCCGGACCTGGCGGCCGTCCGGTCCGCCGTCCAGGCCCATCCCGAGCTGCGGCTCGAGGAGCCGCTGCGGTCCGTGCCGGAGCCCGGGACCACCCCGGCCCAACGGCTCGCGCTGGCCACCGCGCTGGCCGGGCTGATCACCGACGCGGGCAACAACTCGAACCTGATCCTCGACCCGGATCTGGACTCGTTCTATGTCATGGACGCCCAGATCGTGCAGCTGCCGAAGGTCCTGCTGTCCGCCGCCAAGATCGCTGCCGCCGATCTGACCAGCGGGAACGCCGCCGTCGCCACCCAGGCGGTGCGGGCCGGCGAGCTCACCACGGCGGCCGACAACCTGAAGTACGACGTGAGCACCGCGGACGACAGCACGGCGATGGACGGGCTGGCCGGCCGGCTGACCGCCCTCACCGCGGCGGCCGAGGCCGCGACGGCGCTCGCCGGGCAGCTCACCGAGAACCTCGACCAGCCCCAGGCGTACGACGTCGCCCCGCTGGCCACCGCCCTGGCCGGTGCGGTCGGCCCGCTCGTCGACGTGCTCGATGACCTGCTCGAGATCCGGGTGGACGGTTTCGCCCGGGAACGGCTCGTCGTCCTCGCCGTCGCCATCGGCGGCTTCCTGCTGGCGGCCTGGTTCGCCGTCGGGGTGCTGTGGCGCACCCGCCACGACGTCGCCATGGCGGTCCGGGGCGTCACGGCCATCGCCGACGGTGACCTGGACCCGCACCTGCTGCCGGCCGGCCGCGACGAGCTGGGCGACATCGGCCAGGCGCTGACCACCGCCCGCACCCGCATGCTGACCCAGGAGGGTGAGCTGACCCGGGCCCAGGCCGTCCGCGAGGAGCAACTGCGGATCAGCTTCCAGCACCAGCGTCAGGCCGAGTTCCGGCTGCGGGACCGGGCCCAGACCATCATCGACGAGTCGACCACCGTCATCGCCGAGGAGCTGCGCCGGGTCACCGACCAGGTCGGCGACGTGCGGCAGGCGGCCGACACCATCAACAGCGGGATCTCGGCCACCGACGCGGCGACCGAGGCGGTGGTGGCCGACGCCCGCCGCGCCGAGGACGTGATCGCCTCGCTGGAGCAGAGCCTGCGCCGGGTCGCCGAGACGGCCACCCTGGTCAAGGGCATCGCCGGGCAGACCCGGCTGCTGGCGCTCAACGCCACCATCGAGGCCGCCCGGGCGGGCGAGCTGGGGCTGGGCTTCACCGTCGTCGCCGACGAGGTCAAGGAGCTGGCGAACAGCACGTCGGTCTCGACCGAGCAGATCGCCCTGACGATCGCCGAGCTGGAACGCGACACCGGGCAGATGGCGGAGACCATCGCCGCGATGGTCGGCGGCATCGCCAGCGTGGGCGAGGCCGCGACGTCGCTGCGCGCGGTCGCGGCCGATCAGGGCACGGTGGTGGGCCGGCTGGCCGACCAGATGGGCCGGACGATCGGCCGGGTCGAGGAGATGTCGGGCCTCGCCGCGCAGCTCGAACGCCGCGAGAACGACCGGGTGACGATGTCCGGCACTGTGTGGCTGCAGCGCGGCAAGGAGCGGCTGAGCACCGAGCTGATCAACGTCAGCCAGGGCGGCATCCGGGTGCAGCTGGCACCGGGCACCCGGCTGAGCATCGGCGACGCGGTGCGGATCGAGAACCTCGGCACGCTCGGCGAGGCGATCCCGGCCCGGGTGCTCAGCCTCGGGAGCGACGACGAGGAGGGCGAGGCCGGCCTGCAGTTCATGGTCACCGACGGTGGCCTGGCCGACCGGATCGACCGCTACGTCACCGATCTGCTCGAGGGCGCCACCCTGCCGGCCTCATAGGAACATCCGCACGTAGCGGCGCTGCCACGGCGTCTCGACCGCGCCCCGGTGGTAGCCCGCGCGGACGTACCCGACCGCCTCCTCCGGCGGCACCCCGTCGAGCACCGCCAGGCAGGCCAGCGCGGTGCCGGTGCGGCCCCGACCGCCGCCGCAGGCGATCTCGACCCGCTCGCCCTCGGCGCGCCGCCACGCCTCGCGGAGCAACTCGGCGGCCTGCGCCCGGTCGGCCGGCAGCCGGAAGTCGGGCCAGCGCAGCCACCGGCTCTCCCACGCCACCGGGGGCGGCTCGCCGCCGAGCAGATACACCCCGAGCTCCGGGGCAGGGCCGGGTGGCTGCGGCCGGCGAAGCCCTCGGCCGCGCACCAGCCGGCCGGACGGCAGGGCGAGCACGCCGGGCGCGGACGGATCCCAGGTCATGTGGAATATTCTCCTCCCGGCGCGCGGATCGACCGGTATTATCGCCGCCGTGCACAGCGACAACTGCGAGCGACGCCGGATGAGTTCCCTCCGGTTGCGTTAGCACGTGCCTCCAGCCGGCGGGTCGACCCCGCCGGCGCTGTGCCACCGGGCATCGATCGACCCGTCTCCGCGTACCGATCGATGGGTTGCCCCGTGAATCTCGAAGCTCTTCTGTCCGCCCGGCTCGCGCCCGCCTTCGCCCAGGTCGCGCAAGAGACCGTCGATCCTGCGGTGCGGCGCTCGCGGCAAGCCGACTTCCAGTCCGGCGCGGCCCTGCCGCTCGCCGGCCCGCTCGGCCGGTCCCCGCGTGACATCGCGGCCAGTGTGCTCGCCGTTGCCGACCTGGCCGGGATCGCCACCGCCGAGGTCTCCGGACCCGGCTTCCTCAACCTGCGGCTGACCGACGAGGTGCTCGCCGCCGGCGCGAACGAGCTGACCGCCGACCCCCGGCTCGGGGTGCCGCGCACGCCGCACCCCGAACGGGTCGTGATCGACTATTCGTCGCCGAACATCGCCAAGGAGCTGACAGTCGGGCACTTGCGCTCGACCGTGATCGGCGACGCCGCGGCCCGGCTGCTGGCCTGGCTGGGCCACGACGTCGTGCGGGCCAACCACCTCGGCGACTGGGGCACGGCGTTCGGCATGCTCATCGAGCACCTGGGGCCGGCGGACGCCGCGTCGATCACCGACCTGACCGCGTTCTACCAGGCGGCCCGGGCCCGGTTCGACGACGACGAGGAGTTCCGGAGCCGGTCCCGGCTGCGGGTGGTGGCGCTGCAGAGCGGCGACGAACAGACCCTGCGGCAGTGGCGGCACTTCGTCGCGGCGTCGCAGCGGCACCTGCTGGCCACCTACGACCGGCTCGGCGTGACGCTCGGCCCCGGCGACTTCCTCGGCGAGAGCTTCTACAACGACAAGCTGGCCGCCGTCGTGGCTGAGCTGATCGACAAGGGCCTGCTGCGGGAGAGCGAGGGCGCGCTGTGCGCGTTCCCGCCCGGCTTCACCGGCCGGGGTGGCGATCCGCTGCCGCTGATCGTGCGCAAGAGCGACGGCGGTTTCGGGTACGCGGCCACGGACCTCGCCGCGCTGCGCTACCGGACCGGGGAGCTGGGCGCGACCCGGCTGCTGTACGTCGTCGGCGCGCCGCAGCGGACCCACTTCGCGATGGTCTACGCGGTGGCCGCCGCCGCGGGCTGGCTGCCGGACGGCGTACGGGCGGAGCACGTCGCCTTCGGCTCGATCCTGGGCACCGACGGCAGGATGTTCCGCACTCGGTCCGGCGGTTCGGTGAAGCTGGCGGCGGTGCTGGACGAGGCGGTCGCCCGGGCCGCGGCACTGGCCCCGTCCGCCGAGGTGGCGCGGGCCGTGGGGATCGGCGCGGTCAAGTACGCCGACCTGGCCGGCGACCGGACCTCGGACTACGTGTTCGACTGGGACCGGATGCTCGCGCTGACCGGCAACACCGGGCCGTACCTGCAGTACGCGTACGCCCGGACCCAGGCCATCCTCGAAAAGTCGGCGACGGCGCCGGGGCCGGTCCGGATCACCGCGCCCGCCGAACGCGCCCTGGCGCTGGAACTGCTCGGCTTCGCCGGGGTGCTGACCGGGCTGGACGAGTCGCTGGAACCGCACCGGCTGGCCGGCTACCTGCACGGGCTCGGGCAGGCCTTCAGCGTGTTCTTCCAGTACTGCCCGGTGCTGCGGGCGCCGGCCGGCGTCCGGGAGAGCCGGCTCGGCCTGTGCGACCTCACCGGCCGGACCCTGCGGCAGGGGCTGGAGCTGCTCGGCATCGACACACCGCAGCCGCTCTAGCCATCCTTTGGTTGCCCGTTCTGCCGCGGATGCGGAAGTACGCTGGGCGGTCACGGCCAGTACGGCATCACCACTCGAGCGCTCGACGACGTCCGGAGCCGGTTCGCGGCATGGCGTCGCGATCTGTTCGCCGAGTTCGCGCCGGAATAGGCGCACGCTCCACGGTGGTCGGTGACACCCGCGACGGCAGCCACCTGGTCGCCAGCCAGATCAACGGCGACTGGAGCGGCCTCGGCGCCTTCACCGACATCCTCGACGCGCAGTTCTGCCCAGCCACCCCTGCCTAAAGCGGGCGGCCCTCCTCCTTGACGACGCCGAGCAGCGGCCGGTTGGCGCCCGCCGGGTCCCACGTCGGGTCGGTGCCGGCCGGCTGCGCCCAGGGGCGCTGGCCGAAACCGGGCCAGATCCGCTGGGTCAGCGCGCGGGTGGTGTGCACCCGCTGGCCGGCCCGGCGGCGGCGTTCGGCGAGCACCGCGCTCAGGAACATCCAGTCCGGGGTGCCCGGCGGCGGCTGCCGGGCGATCGCCTGCGCGACCTCCTGGGCGAGGGAGTGCGCGAAGCGCCCGTTCTGCGGCTGCCGGATCTCGCGGGCCCGGGCCAGGTAATGCCGGGCGGCCAGGGCGAGCTGGTCGTCGAGGCCGCTCAGGTCCAGCTCGGCCGCCCAGGCGGCGAGCTGCGGCGGCATCGACGGCACCCAGCCCCACGCCGCCGGGGAGCGTTCGTGGATGACGAAGGTGCCCGCCGCCTGGTCGCCGAGGCGCCGGCCCTGGGCCGAGAAGATCATCGTGGTCAGCGCGACCGCCCAGGTCAGCGGCGGGAAGAGCAGGCCGGGCCACTCCACGGCGGTGCCGACCAGGGTGCGGGTCAGCGCGTGCCGCAGCCGGATCGGGCCGCCGTCCACCCGCACCACCCGCAGGCCCATCGCGCGCTTGCCGGGGCTGCGCCCGTTGGTGAGCGTCTCGGCGACCGTGGGATAGACGATGAAGACCACGATGATCGCGACGGTGAAGGCCGCCTGCACGAACGCCTCGTCGGCGACCCCGGCCGGCAGTATCGACGTGCCGATCCCGATGAAGATCATCAGCAGCAGCACGAAGAGGGCCTGCACGGCGATGTCGATGATCAGCGCGAGGCCGCGCGAGCCGACCCGGGCCGGGCGCACCTCCACCTCGACGGCCTCACCGTTGACGATCGGCTCGTCACTGCCGCCGGTCGTCGCCACCGCCACAGTCATACGGCTAGTTAACCCGATCGGCGTTGGCTACAGTGCGCCGGTGGACCTGGACGCGTACGTAGCCGAGCGCCGCGGGGAGTGGAACCGCCTCGAAGTGCTGGCCCGCCGCCGGCGGCTGTCCCCGGACGAGGCCGACGAGCTGGTCCTGCTCTACCAGCGCGCGGCCACCCACCTGTCGGTGGTCCGCAGTCACTCGCCGGACCCGATCCTGCTGGCCTCGCTGTCCCAGCTCGTCATCGCCGGCCGCGCCGCGATCACCGGCGGGCGCAGCGTCTCATGGCGGCCGGTGCTGCGGTTCTTCACCTCGTCGTTCCCGGCGCAGCTCTATCGCACCCGGCACTGGTGGCTGACCGTGATGGTCGTCAGCGTGCTCCTGCTCGGGGCGCTGATGTGGTATTTCAGCGCGAACCCGGACATCATCGGCCTATTCGCCGACGGCCGCGCGATGCGGCAGTACGCCGAGGAAGACTTCGAGAACTACTACAGCGAGTATCAGGCCCAGAATTTCGCGGCGAACGTGTGGACCCACAACGCCCTGATCGCGGCCCAGTGCCTGGCCTCCGGCGTGCTGATCCTGCCGGTCCTCTACATCCTCGGCCAGAACCTCCTCGCCCTAGGCATGGCCGGCGGCGTGATGATCTACACCGATCACGCGGACACGTTCTTCGGCCTGATCCTGCCGCACGGCCTGCTGGAACTCACCTGCATCTTCGTCGGCGCGGGCGTCGGCCTGCGGATCGGCTGGGCCTGGATCGCGCCCGGCCCGCACCGCACCCGCGGCCAAGCGCTGGCCGCCCGGGCCCGCGGCGGCATGCTGGTCGCGCTGGGCCTGGCCGCGACGCTGGGCGTCGCCGGGCTGCTGGAGGCGTACGTGACGCCGTCCGGCCTGCCGACCGTGCTGCGGGTCGGGATCGGGGCGGTGGTCTGGCTGGCCTTCATGGCGTACGCACTGGGGGTGGGCGGCGCGGCCCACCGCCGCGGCGAGACCGGCGACCTGGCCCCGGAACACTCGGTCACCCCGGTGCCCACCGCATAGCGGACGGGTTGCGAGTTTGCCGAAAGCCCGCGGTTCCTACAGCCGGCCCGCAGCCTTGAGCATCAGGTAGACGTCGGCGACCCTGGAGGCGAAGCCGTCGCGCAGCTCGTCGACCACGAGCACACCCTGCTGGGTCAGCAGCGCGCGCACCCGGCCCCGCTCGGCCAGCGCCAGCTCGGCGGCCGCGGCCACGTGGACATCGGCGGCGGTCGCGCCCTGCGGCGGGAGCTGGGCCAGCTGCGCCGTCTCCGGGTCGCGGACGCTGGCCAGCACCACCCGGTGCCGGGTGGTCAGCCGGGACAGCATCGGCAGCAGGCCCTCGACGATCGGCGCCGCGTCCAGGGCCGTGAAGATCACCACCAGGGACCGCTTGTGGTCGCGGCGCAGCAGGTCGCCGGCCGCCAGCCCGAAGTCCGTCTCCACCAGGGCCGGTTCCAGCGCCGCCAGCGCGCTGATCAGCCGGGGCAGCTTGGTCCGGTGCCCGCCGCCGGTCACCTTGGCCCGTACGGCGGTGTCCAGCGCCAGCAGGTCGACCCGGTCGTCGGCCTTGGTGGCCAGCACCGCCAGCAGCAGCGCCGCGTCGATCGCGGCGTCCAGCCGGGGCTCGTCGCCGATCCGGGCCGCCGACGTGCGGCCGGTGTCCAGCACGCAGATCACCCGGCGGTCGCGCTCGGGGCGCCAGGTGCGGACCACGACGTCGTGGGTCCGGGCGCTGGCCCGCCAGTCGATCGAGCGCACGTCGTCGCCGATCACGTACTCGCGCAGCACGTCGAACTCGGTGCCCTGGCCGCGGCCGCGGGTGACCACGGCCCCGTCGAAGATGCGCAGCTTGGCGAGCTTCTCCGGCAACAGCCGCCGGGACGGGAAGCGGGGCAGCACCCGCAGCGTCGACGCCGGCGTGCCGGCCTGGTTCCACTGCTGCCGGCGCTGCCGGTACGCCAGCCCCAGCGGCCCGTACGAGCGCAGCGTCACCCGGACCGCGACCCGGTCGCCGTGCCGGGTCGGCGTCAGCGTGGTGGTCAGCTCCTGCTCCTCGCCGGCCAGCAGGCTGAGCCGGTGCTCGGTGTTGTCGGCGCCGGCCGACGGCACCCAGCGGTCGCGCAGCCGCAGCCACAGCACCCGCCGCGAGCCGTTGTGCACGGTCAGCGGCATGCTGGCCGTCTCGCCCAGCCACACCGTCGCCTCGCCGGAGCGGCGCAGCGTGACCCCGGTCAGCGGCGCCGCGGTCAGCCCGTCCAGCACGGCCGCCAGGGCGGCCAGGCCCAGCACGGCCGCGGTCAGCAGCCACGGGGCCGGCAGCAGGGCGGGCAGCGGTACGCCCAGCGCCAGCAGCAGCGCGAAGCGCCTGGTGATCACGGTCGGCTCAGCGGGGCGCGGGCACGGCGCCCAGCACGGTCCGCAGCACCGAGTCGGTGGACACGCCGTCCAGCTCCGCCTCCGGGCGCAGCCGCACCCGGTGCCGCAGGGTCGGGATTGCGAAGGCCTTCACGTCGTCGGGCAGCACGTAGTCGCGGCCGCTGAGCCAGGCCCGCGCCTTCGCGACCGCGAGCAGCGCGGTCGTGCCCCGCGGCGACGCGCCCAGTTCCAGCGCCGGCGACACCCGGGTGGCCCGGCACAGGTCCACGATGTATTCCAGCACCGGCTCGGCGGCGGCGACCCGGCGGGCCGCCTCCCGGCCCGCGGCCAGGTCGGCGGCGCTGGCCACCGGGCTGACCCCGGCGGCCTTCAGGTCCCGCGGGTCGAAGCCGTTGTGGTGCGCCTTGAGCACGCCGAGCTCCTCGTCGCGCTGCGGCAGCGGCACGGTCAGCTTCAGCAGGAACCGGTCCAGCTGCGCCTCCGGCAGCGGGTACGTGCCCTCGTACTCGATCGGGTTCTGGGTGGCGACCACGATGAACGGCTCGGGCAGCCGGCGGGTCTCGCCGTCGGTGCTGACCGTGCGCTCCTCCATGGCCTCCAGCAGCGCCGCCTGGGTCTTCGGCGGGGTCCGGTTGATCTCGTCGCCGAGCAGCAGGTTGGTGAAGATCGGCCCGGGCCGGAAGTTGAAGGCGCCGCTGCGCGCGTCGTAGACCAGCGAGCCGGTCACGTCGCCGGGCATCAGGTCCGGGGTGAACTGCACCCGCTTGGTGTCGACGTCCAGCGCGGCGGCGAGCGCCCGGACCAGCAGCGTCTTGGCCACCCCGGGTACGCCTTCGAGCAGCACGTGGCCGGCGCAGAGCAGCGCGATGACCACCCCGCCGACCACCGCGTCCTGGCCGACGACCGCCTTGCCGACCTCGACCCGGAGGCGCTGCAGTGCTTCGCGGGCCGCCTGGGCCTCCACACCTACGGAAGACGTCACGTCACATTCCCCTCGTCAGGTCCCTGTTGCCAGTTCTGCTGCCCCGTCACGAACCGGACCAGGTTCTGCACGGTTGTGGCGGCGCGCGCCAGTTCCTCGTCGCTGTCCTCGACGGCGCCGCTGAGTATCTGCCGTATCTCGAGGAAGGGCCGCCCGACGGTCGTCGCGACGAGCTCCGCCACCTCGTCGGCCGGGGCGTCCGCGGCCAGCCCGTAGTGCTCGGCGAGCCGGGCCCGGGCCGCGCTCTGCAGGGTCGCCAGCGACGTGCTGCGCGCGTGGGCCCGCCGGTACAGCCCGCCGAGCCCGCGGACGGTCTCGGCGGCGCGGACCCGCACCGGCAGCGGCTCGGCCACCGGCGCACCGAGCCGGCGCGCCGAGGCCGCGGCCAGGGCGAGCGCGGCCAGGGCCAGCAGCGCGAGGGTGGCCCACACGGCCGGCGGGAACGCCCGGGCCAGCGGGCTGTCCGCGACGCCGTTGCCGCCCTGCGATCCACCGTTGGCCTGCCCGCCGTCCTGCGGGTCGCCCTCCGGGTCATCCTGCGGGAAGTCGCCGCCGGGCTGATCACCGCCGCCCTGGTCGCCCTCGCCGTCGCCCTCCCGGCCGGAATCCGGGCTGGCCGGGTCGGGCCGCCCGGTCTCGTCGTCCGGGTCGGGCTCGCGCTTGTGCAGGTCCAGCCAGATCACCGTCGGGGCGCGGGCCAGCAGGCCCCGGGCCAGCGCCCGGTTGCCGTGCTCGTCGGCCCGGTCGTTGCGGAACGGGTCCGCGGCGCCGACCAGGGTCATCGAGGCCCGATCGGTGTCGAACTCGATCAGGCCGTCGTCGTAGCAGCGCACCGCCGGGTAGGCGGCCGCGCCGTACCGCCAGCGCCACACCGCGGCGGGCCCGGCGTCGGACGCGAAGCCGGCGGAGCACCCCGGCTGCGGCGCCGTGGCCGTCCAGCGCGGCCCGAGGACGTCGACGTCGATGCCGGCCAAGTCGAGCTCGTTCCGGCCGGGCGCCACCAGCACCACACGGACCTGCGCCGGAAGCGCCGCCATCCGTTCCAGGTAGGACGGGTGCACCAGCCCGGGGGTGGTGACGAAGACCGTGACCGGCCCGCCGGCGTTGGCGCGGGCGTTGGCGTCGGCGATCGCTTTCTCGCTGCTCGTGCGCACGGTCACCCGTACCCCGGCGCCGGCCAGGCCGTCGGCGAGCTGCCGGGCGCCGTCGCCGGCGTCGCTGGTGGGGGAGAGGAAGGAGGCGTCGGTCGGATCCGGCTGCTGCACCACGTGGGCGACACCGGTCATCGTGGCCAGCCCGGCGACGACAGCCAGGGGCAGCGCGAACCGCAGCCAGCGACGGGACTTCACGGTGTGACTCCCCGCATCCGGGTGCGGACGTCGCCGGTCAGGGCGCGCATGCGTTCGTCGTGCACTCCCAGGGCGGTGCGGTCGCCGTACCAGATCTCGGAGAACAGGTCGGTGGCCCCGGCGAGCGGGCCGGCGACGGCCGGGCGCTGGGCGGCCGCGGCGGCCGCGACCTCGGCGGCGGTCGTGCCGGGCAGCGGCGCGACCACGCCGGCGGCGGTGAGATCACCGACCACGTCGCGGAACCGCTGCCGGATGGCCTCGGCGTAGCGGCCCTCGGCGGCGAGCCGGTCGGCCAGCAGGGTGCCGTCCGGCAGCACCACCGTCGGGGCGAAGACCGGCTCAACCTTGGTCTTCGCCTTCCGGCCGGCCTTCGGCTTCCGGGTACGGCGCCACTTCGGCAGCCGCCAGCGGGGCAGTCGCCAGCGGGGCAGCCGCAGCCGGGGCAGCCGGCGTGGCACCCAGGCCGGGAACCAGTACCAGAGCGCGCCCACCAGCCCGGCGAGGGCCAGCGCCAGCAGGAGCAGGACCCCCGGCGACACGACGTCGAAGACCGCCGCCGCGAACTCGTCCCAGACCCGGGTCACCTCGCGTACACCAGGGCGGCGGCGTCGTCCTCACCGCGACCGCGGGCCCGGCCGATGGCGATGTCGAGCCCCTCGGTCCGGATCCGGGTCTCCAGCAGCAGCACGGCGGCGACGCAGGCCAGCGCGGCGTAGGCGACGGCGTTGGCGAGCGCCCAGGCGGCCGGGCTCAGCCAGGCGAGCCAGGCCGGCTCGCCGTCGCTGAGCCGGGTCAGGACCCACACCCACCCGCTGCCCAGCGCGAACCGGATGACGAACCAGGTCAGATAGGCACAGATCAGCGTCCAGAACCCGCGCATCCCGCCGCGCGCGGTGAGCTGCGCGGAGCGCCACAGCGCGCTGAACGGATTGCCGCAGCGGTCGATGACCAGCACCGCGGGGGCGAGGCTGAACAGGCCATAGAGGAGGAGCCAGGGCAACAGCCCGGCGAAGGCGCCGACCACACCGACGGCCCCGAGGAGCACCGCGACAACGACGGTCGACAACGGCCGGGTCCGCGACCAGAGCTGTCGGTGCGGCACCGCCCGCCCGAGCAGGGCCGGCCCGGCAGCGGCCGAGGCCAGGGCGCCGAGCAGGGTGAGGATGACGAGCTCGCTGGCGAACCCGATGGCGGTGATGCTCCACCACTGCCCGAAATGCCCGGACGCGGGCCCGTAGTAGGGCGGGGTGACCAGGGCAGCTGCCCGCAACGGGACGAGGAGAGCCTGCTCCAGCAGCCCGAGCAGCACCCCGGCGGCGAGCAGGGGCACGGCCCGCGCCCGCAGCAGCGCCATGGCTGCATCCAGCAACTCACCGAGAGTCATCGGACGCAGCGGCAGTTCCGGCTGCGCGGGCATGGCGGCGATCCTACGAGATGACGGCTTGCCGGTGTCATCTGCCGGGGTGCCCGGGCCTCAACCGGCCCGGGCACGCTCCAGAACCTCTTCGGCGGTCGGCGGACTCTGCGGGTGGTACGACAGCGACCACGGCGCCCGCATCTTCACGAATTCGCCACCCTCGATCGCGGCGTAGAACTGCCCGACCCGGAGCCGGGCGATGTCCGACACGTCGCTGCCCTTCGCCCGGGCCAGCTCGCGCGCCGTGCTGATCTGGGTCGGATGGTTGAGCAGGCCGAAGAACTGGGTCGCGGCGTTGCCCGGGATGCGGTTGTGCAGGCCCTTGGGAGCCTGGGTCGCGAAGACCAGGCCGAGGCCGTACTTGCGGGCCTGCGACGCGAGCACCAGCGTGCTGTGGGTGCAGGCCGTCATCGGCCCCGAGGGCGCCAGCGTCTGCGCCTCGTCCATCACCAGCAGGCCGCCGAGCGGACGGTCGCCGGCCGGATTCCGCTTGATCCAGGCGAACAGCGCCAGCTGGAGCTGGTTGACGAAGCTCTGCCGCTGGGTGTCGTCGGGCAGCCCCACGAAACTGATCACGGAGACCCGGGCCCGGTATCCCGGCCCCGGCGTCAGCAGCAGGCCCGGATCGACCGGCTCGCCGCCCCCGCCGAACAGCGGGTCGTTGATCGCGGTCGCGGTCAGCAGCTGGGCCATCCCGAAGCCGATCTTCTCCGCCTCCGGGATCTGGCTCATGCCCTCGGGCAGCGCGCCGAGCAACCCGATGAAACCCCGAAGATCGCTGGCTCCGGTACGGGCATAGCCGCGCAGCGCCTCCCGCAGCACGGCCTGCCCGAGCTGGGCCTTCGCGGTCGAACCGTCCACCTTCGCCCGGGGCGCGAGCGCGGCGACGGCACCGTCGATGCCCGCGGCGAACGCGTCCGGGTCGTCCAACATCTCCGCGAAGTCGGGCAGCGGCTGGAAGCTGAGCGGCCGCCCGCTCTCGCGGCGGGGCGTCCAGACGACGACCTCGGTGGATCGCAGATACTCCGCCGAGCGGGCGGTGTCCGCCGCGTTCCAGCCCGGGGGCGGCGCCGGCCAGGGATCGCCGAGCCGGGAGAGGTCGTTGTTGGGATCGAGCACGATCGCGGAGACGCCGCTGAGCGCGCACTCCTCGACGAGCCGGCGGATCAGCACGGTCTTGCCCGACCCGGACCCGGCGAAGATCGCGGTGTGCTTGCGCAGCGCAGCGAGGTCGACGCCGACCGGGTGCCCGTCGCTGATGGCCGAGCCCAGCACGATCCGGCCGGTCGGCTCGTCGCTGACCGCCGGTGCCCGCTCGGCGGCGGGCTCGGCGAACTCTTCCTCGGACCCCGCGAACGCCTCCTGGAGGAAGTGGATCGAGGCGGCCGGGTGGCGGTTGCGGAACCACTGGCTGAGCTTGTCGTAGCCGTACTCGTCGATCAGCGACCGCAGGCCGATCAGCTGGCGGACGTCGGACTCGGGAAAATCGACGCGCATGCCGCCGGCGTCCGCCAGGGCTCGGACCACCTCCTGGGTGCGGGCACCCTTCGACCACTCGGCGCCGCGCAGCAGGAACAGCCGGCGCTTGCGCTGACCGGGGATGAGGCCGGCCGCGGTCTGCGCGTTGCGGATGCGGTTGAGCACCGCGATGTGGTGCGGCGCGCTGATCGCCCGGAAGGCCCAGTGCGCCTCGTCCTCGGTCTCCTCGTCCAGGCTGCGGCGGAGCCGGGCATGCAGCGCGGGCTTGACGCCCGGGGGCGGGTCGATGCCGAACGTGCCCTCCGGCTCGTCGCGGGCACCGATCCAGGCCTCCAGGCCGGCGCGGACGAGCGCGGGCACGACCGTGTCCTCGGTCGCGGGGTGCAACGCCGGCGCGGGGTCGGCCGCCTTCACGAGCTCGGCGTAGCGGGTGTCGAAGACCGTCAGCTCGCCCTCCGGGACCGGGACGCGCTCGGTGGGCTTGTCGGGCAGCGCACGATCGCGGTGCCGTAGCTGAAGAAGCTCGTCGACCTCTCCCGTGGTGAGGCACTCCCGCACGTGGGCGTCCACGGTGCGCAGCAGCTCACGCGGGGTGAAGTCCACCGACTCGGCGAAGGCGCCGGGCGCGACGGGCCAGGTCTCGTGCGGTGCGGAGAAGCCGACCTCGGCGAACTTCGCGGCGAACCGCTTCGCCACCAGCTCGTACCCGAGCTCGGCGTACGGGATCGGCTTGAGGTCGATCGCTTCCCGGAAGCGGTCCTGGACCGTGCTGGTCGCCTGGGTCTTCACCAGCTCCCAGACGGTGGGCAGGCAGCTGACGATCGACAGCGTGCGGCGGGTGGTCTCGCGCAGCGACATCAGCCCGCCCGCGATGTGTTCGAGCAGCAGCGACCCGCTCCAGTCCGGCTGGTCGTCGGTCGCGCTGGACTTGGCGGACTGATAGACGAGCGGGTCGATCTGGTCGACGGCCATCACTGTGGGGCCGGTGAGGGCCAGCAACCGGGACACGTCCCGGACGACCTCCTGGGCGGACCGCCGCCCGCGCCGCATGCCCCAGCCAGCCCGTTCACCGGGCTCCTCCTCGTCGTTGGAGCAGAGGAAGTCGTAGCCGATGTTCTGCGCCCGGGAGTCGTCGGAGGCGTGCAGCACGAGGGCGCGGGCGGTGTCCTGCGCCTCGATGCCGACCTGCCTGTTCAGCTTGCGGACGTGGTCGATGAAGGCGTCCAGGGAGGCCCGGGACAGCGAGGTCTCGCCCTCGCCGGTGATCGCGCGCCGGAGACTGCGGGGCGCCCCGGCGTTGTCGGCGAGCCGGCGCAGGAAGACCGTCAACTGGCTCGGCTGATCCTCCGGCGTGCGGGTGAGGCCCTCCACGATCGACAGGGCCGTGCTGCGCCAGAATGCGCTGGCGTCCAGCAGGCTGATCAGGAAGAAATATCCCTCGCGCGCCTGCACTTCCTCGCGGACGGAGCCCAGCAGGTGCGTTTTCCCGGTGCCCCGCTCACCGAGCAGGGCGACGCCGACCGGGCTCGATTCGCGGTGTTCGGCGGCCTCGGCGAAACCCTGCAGAACCATGCGGAGAGCTGTTTCGTGCAGGCCGGGAACGTGATATGGCGAATGCTGCCAAACGTCGTCCGCCGTGGGCGCCCAATTGAATCGCAGCGCCGAGAGTGCTTTTCGCTCGTCGTCGCTGATCATTTGAGGACGATGAGATGCTTGTCCTGATTTCCGATGGTGACCGCCGCGGCCCGGTCCGCCGCGGTGAGCGTCTTCTGGTTGGCCTCGGCGAAGATCCGCACATCGCTGCCGCGGTTCATCACGGTCAGGGCCTCGTCGACCTGGGCCGTGCCGATGTCGTCGGGCAGCGCCTCGCGGATCCGGACCAGCTTCACGGCGTCACCCGGCGCTCCCGCGATGCCGTCGTAGGCCTTGCGGATCTGCGCGATGACATCGTCGGTGGTCGGCTTCTGGAGGGTCGCGCTCGCCGGTGCCGCGTCGCCCTGCGGCACGTAGTAGTCGGAAAGCGCCAGGCCGGAGGCCTGCAGGTAGTTTCGCAGCGCGTCGACCTGCGCGTAGATGGTGGCTCCTGCGTAGCCCGACCGGGCCGGGGGCTCGCTGCCGATGGCGGTGAGCGCCCTGCGCCAGCCCCCGTCGCTGAGGCCCAGATAGATCCGCTGACCTTCCTTGCGGACGTCGACGAGGCCGCGCTCGACCAGGCGTTCCCGGCTGTCGCGCTTGAGCTCCAGGCCCCGCTCGTTCTTGAGGTCGGCGTTGGCGATCTCCTGCCCCTCTTTCAGCAGGATCAGCAGCGCACACGTCTCGACGAGTTTGAGCTTTTCGTCCGACATTCCGGCGCTCCTCAGGTTTACGGCGGTGGCGTCAGGGCGCCATTCACGACGTCCTTGATCACAATGGACCCGGCGATGGGCCCGATTCTGCCGATGCCGGGCGGCACTGGCAAGGTCCACTCTGTTGATTCGGATATCCGACAGTGATCAGCATTGTCGATCTTCAGGAATCCAGCCCGCGGCACGCCGTTGGAACGCCTGTTCGGAACCGCTGATCGCGATCTTGTAAAGGCGTATTGCCCTTGCCCGCGGCCCGTGCGACATTGCCTGCGGCGCCCTTCCCGGCGTCCATTCGTGATCCTTCCTGGAGGCCGGCACCGATGTCGTCCGACGTTGTCCGCTATCGGGTCGATGACCAGACGGTGGCCCAGTTCGAGATCGAACCGGTGGCGGGCTTCCGCCCGGCGGGCGCGGGCGACATCGCCGGCACGATCAGGGATTCCGCCGGTCCGGCCCTGGCCGCCGCCAGGGAGTTGCTGGCGCAGGTCCGCGAGATCGCGCCCGACTCGGTCGAGGTGAAGTTCGGCATCAAGGTCACCGGGACCGCCAACTGGGTGGTCGCCAAGGCCGCGACCGAGGCGAACTTCGAGGTCACCATGATCTGGCGGCCGGACGTCCCGGACGGCCGGAGCTGACCGGGTCCTCATGATCAAAGCGCCTGCGGACTCCTGGACCGTGGCCATCCACGCCACCGAGAACGACGCCGCGCCGCTCGGCACCGGGGTGGTCATCGATCGCAACCAGGTGCTGACCTGCGCACACGTGCTGCGCTCCGGCGAGTCGACGCGGCCCGACGTCTGGATAGCCTTCCCCAAGGCGCCCGGCATCGGGTACGGCGTCCGGCGCCGCGCCCGGCTGACCCACGACGGTATGGCGGAGAAGAACGTCGACATCGCCCTGCTCGAACTCGCCGAGCCGGTGCCCCCGGCGGTGCGGCCGGCCCGGCTCCGCTGCACCCCACCGGGCGAGCTGACCGGCTGCTCCTGGTGGGCGTTCGGCTTCCCCGGCGGCAACGAGTACGGCGGCTCCGCCGAGGGCAGCGTCGGCGACCCCCGCAGCTACGGTCTGATCCACCTGGACAGTTCCTCGGCACCCGGGCTGAAGCAGGGCTACAGCGGCGGCGCGCTCTGGTCGCACGAGTACGAGGCCGTCGTCGGTCTCGTCGTCGCGGCGGCGGGCGACGGCGACGGCCATGCCCTGACCCTGCACCACGCCGACGACCAGCTCCCGGAGCTCAAGCTCTCGGTCCTGGCCGGATGGCAGGTGGGCGACTCCGACGACGCCGCCCTGGCCGCCTGGGGCTGGGCGCTGGCCGGCGACGACGAGGCCGAACGGCACTGGCTGCCGCGCGCCCGCGGCGTCGCCGTGCACACCGAACGCGGCTCGCGGTTCCGGGGCCGGACGGCGGCCCTGCGGATGATCAAGGCATGGCTGGACGCCCCGGCGGCACCGGGCCGGACCCTGTTGGTGACGGGCTCACCCGGGGTCGGCAAGTCGGCTGTGCTCGGCCGGATCGTCACCACCTCCGATCACGCCGTCCATCGTGCGCTGCCGGTCCCGGACAGCGCCGAGTCCGCCACCGCCGGCTCGGTCTCCTGCGCCGTGCACGCCAAGGGCAAGAGCGCCCTGGAGATCGCCACCGAGATCGCCCGGGCCGCGGCGGTCGGGCTGCCGGCCGACCCCGCCGACGTGATGCCCGCGCTCCGCAACCGCCTGACGCGGCGCCCGGCCCGGTTCAACCTCGTCATCGACGCGCTCGACGAGGCTGCCTCCCCGGCGCAGGCCCGCAAGCTGATCACCGAGGTCGTGCTGCCGCTGACCCGCAACCTCGCCCCGCTGGGGGTGCAGGTGGTCGTGGGCACCCGGCGGGCCGACGACAAGGGTGACCTGCTGGCGGAGTTCGGCGCGGCCGCGGAGATCATCGACCTGGACGGCTCGGAGTACTTCGCCGAGTCGGATCTGGCCGACTACGCACTCGCGACGCTGACCGGCGCCGACCGGCCGGACAACCCCTACGCCGATGAGCGCGTCGCCGCGCCGGTCGCCCGCCGCATCGCCGCGGGATCCCAGCGGAACTTCCTGGTGGCCGGCCTGGTGGCCCGGGCCCGGGGCCTGCAGGACGAGCATCCTGTGCACCCCGGTGAGGTGTCCTTCGCGGCGACGGTGGCCGACGCCCTGGACCGCTACGTCGACGGGCTTCCGTCCGCCGGCTGGACGCCGGCGCGGCTGGCGCTCACCGCGCTGGCCCACGCGGCGACCCCGGGCCTGCCAGTCTCGCTCTGGCAGGTGGCCGTCGAAGCGCTCGGCGGCCAGGTCACCGAGGAGGAGCTCGGCGTCTTCGCGCGTACGTCGGCAGCCAACTTCCTGGTGGAGAGCAGCGCCACCACCACCCCCACCTACCGGCTCTTCCACCAGGCCCTCAACGAGGCGCTGCTGATCGGTCGCGCCGACGACGAGCGGTTGTTGTTCACCGCGTGGCTGGGGCACGCCAGGCTCATCGGCTGGCAGGCGGTGCCCGACTACCTGCTGCGCTCCCTACCGCAGCACGCCGTCCGGGCCGGGCTGGTCGACGAGTTGCTGGCCGAGGACGACTATCTGCTCTACGCCCACCTCGACCGGCTGCTGCCCGCCGCCGACGCCGCGCGGACCGAGCTCGGCGTCGCCCGCACCCAGCTCCTGCAGCGGACGCCGCAGGCGCTGCAGGCTCCGGCCCTGGAACGCGCGGCGCTCTTCTCGGTGGTGGAGAAGCTGGACGGCCTGGCCAGCAACCTGCGCCCGCACGTCGCGCCGCCGTACGCCGCGCGCTGGGCCCGGACGCCCCGGCGGCTCGAACGGACCGTCCTGGAGGGCCACTCCGACGCGGTCTACGACGTCGCCGCCGTTCCGGTGGACGGCCGCAGCCTGCTGGCCTCGGCGGGTGAGGACGGCACGGTCCGCCTGTGGGACCCGCTGACCAGCCAGACCGAACACGTCATCGACTGCCATGCCGACTGCATCCAGGGGCTGGCCGCGGTCCGGGCCGGCGGGGTCTGGCTGCTCGCCACCGCCAGTCACGACACGACGGTGAAACTGTGGGACCCGCGCACCTGCCAGCTGGTGCATACGCTGACCGGCCATCAGGACTGGGTCCGTAACCTCTGCGCGGTGCCGCTGCCCGACGGGCGGGAGCTGCTCGCCTCGGCCGGCGACGACCGGACCGTGCGGCTCTGGGACCCGTCCTCCGGCGCGCTGGTCCACACGCTGCGTGGACACACCGGCTGGGTGACCGCGGTCTGCCGGGTCGACGAGTTCGTGGCCTCCACCGGCTACGACGGCACGGTCCGGCTGTGGCATCCGGTCACCGGCGCGGCGTACGCCGTGCTCAGCGGCCATGCCGGCTGGGTGACGACGCTGTGCGCGGTGAACGGCATGGTGGCCACCGCGGGCTACGACGGCACCATCCGGCTCTGGGACCCGCGGTCGCGGCAGGAGGTGGCCTCCATCGACACCGGCGCCGGCCCGCTGACGGATCTCTGCACGCTCGAAGTGGACGGCACTTTGCTGCTCGCCGCGACCGCCGAGGACGGCGTCATCCGGCTGTGGGACATGACCACCGGCGCCGGCCGGCCGCCGATCGAGGGGTACGCGAGCTGGATCCGGGCCATCTGCGAACTGCCGGTCGGCGAGCGGAACCTGCTGGCCACGGCCGGGGACGACGGCACCGTACGCCTCTGGGACGCCGCCACCGGCCGCGCGGAGACGGTGATGGACGGCGGCCGGCTCGGCGCCGTCGCCGCCCTGGCCGAGGTCCCGACCGCCGGGGGCACGCTCGTCGCCACCACGGGCAGCGACGGCACGGTGCGGCTCTGGGAGCCGGCGACCGGCGAGCAGCGTCTGGAGCTCTCGGTGCACGGCACCACGGTCACCGACGTTTGCGCGCTGTGGGACGAGGAGTCGCACCTGCTCGCGGTGTCCAGCGAGGACCGGGCGGTCCGGGTGTGGGATGTGGACAGCGGGGAGCTGTTCAAGGAGCTCAAGGAGCACCACGAGCGGGTCAACGCGGTATGCGGGGCCGGTGCGTTGCTGGTCTCGGGTGCCGACGATCTCATCGTCCGGGTCTGGGACATCCACAAGGACGGCGCCCGGCCGCTGCTCGGCCACGCCAACTGGGTGACCGCGCTGACCGCCGTCCGCCGCGACGGCCGCGATCTGCTGGTATCCGCGGACAAGAACGGCACGATCCGGCTCTGGGACCCGGCCGGGGAACTGCTCTGGGAACGGCACGGGCACCACGACGCGGTGAACGCCCTGACCGGGCTCTCGGCTGGCGGCCGGGACGTGCTCGTCTCGGCCGGCGCCGATCGCACGATCCGGATCTGGAGCCTGACCGACGGCGCGCCCGCCGGGGTGCTCACCGGGCACACGGCACCGGTGACGGGAGTATGCCCGGTGCCGGCCGGCGGCCGGATCGTGCTCGCTTCGGCGAGCCTCGACCGGACGGTCCGGCTGTGGGACCCGGTCACCGGCCGGGGGCTGCGGTCCATTCCGGTGCATCACCGCGCGCTGGCCTGCCGGTACGTCGGCGACGTCCTGATGGTGGGGCTGGACCGCGGCCTGCTGGCGCTGACCGTCCAGTAACGGTCTCGCAGCCGTTCTCGCCTGGGCATGCATCGGCGGTTATGGTGCCTCCTGAGCGCCCACGAGGCGCTGTGCGCTTTCTCCTCCGAAAGGTTCCTGATGACCCTTCCCGCAGGCGTTTCGCGGCGTGGTGTGCTCGCCGCCGCAGCTGCCGGTGCCGCCGTTCCGTTCGTTCTCGGTGACGCGGCCGGCGCCGCTCCCGCGACGCGTTCCGGCCACGGCCACACCCCGAAGACGTACGACCTGACCGTGCTCGGCACCTCCGACACTCACGGCAACGTCTACAACTGGGACTACTACAAGGACCTGGAGTACGACGACAGCGCGCACAACGACGTCGGCGTCGCCAAGCTCGCCGCGCTCGTCAACCAGATCCGGGCCGAGCGGCGGGGCAAGGCCACGCTGGTGCTCGACGCCGGGGACACCATCCAGGGCACGCCGCTGGCGACGTACTACGCCAAGCAGGAGCCGATCACCGAGACCGGCGAGAAGCACCCGATGGCCAAGGCCATGAACGTGCTGCACTACGACGCCGTCACGCTGGGCAATCACGAGTTCAACTACGGCCTGCCGCTGCTCAACCTGTGGATCCGCCAGCTCGGCTTCCCCGCGCTCGCCGCCAACGCCCTGAACGCGCGCACGAAGCGGCCGGCCTTCACGCCGTACGTGATCAAGAAGGTCTCCCTCGGTCACGGCGCACCGACGCTGCGGGTCGGGATCCTCGGCCTGACCAACCCGGGCTCGGCCATCTGGGACAAGGCCAACGTCGAGGGCAAGCTGATCTTCGAGGACATGATCGCCTCGGCCGCGAAGTGGGTGCCGGTCATGCGGGCGCGCGGCGCCGACGTCGTGCTCATCTCCGCGCACGGTGGCGACAGCGGCACGTCGAGCTACGGCCCGGAGCTGCCGATCGAAAACCCGAGCGCGCTCATCGCCGAGCAGGTGCCCGGCATCGACGCGATCCTGTTCGGGCACGCGCACGCCAACGTGCCGCAGCGGTTCGTCACCAACGCCAAGACCGGCGTGCAGGTGCTGCTCTCCGAGCCCTCGAAGTGGGGCCAGCGGCTCAGCCGGATGGACTTCACGCTGACCCGCGACCGCGGCCGGTGGAGCATCACCGCGAAGAAGGCCGACCTGCTGAACACCAACACGGTGACCGAGGACCCGAAGGTGCTGGCCGCGGTCCGGTCGCAGCACGCCAAGACGGTCGCGTACATCAACCAGGTCGTCGCCGCCTCCACCGTGGAACTGTCCGCGGCCGAGTCGCGATACAAGGACACGCCGATCCTGGACTTCATCAACAAGGTGCAGACCGACACGGTGACCGCGGCCCTGGCCGGCACCCAGTACGCGACGCTGCCGGTGCTGTCGATCGCCGCGCCGTTCAGCCGCACGGCGGTCTTCCCGCAGGGCGACGTCAAGATCAAGGACGTGGCGGGGCTGTACATCTACGACAACACGCTCGAGGCGGTCGTGCTGACCGGCGCCGAGGTGAAGGCATACCTGGAGTATTCGGCGAAGTACTTCGTGACGCTGCCGGTCGGCGCGACCCCGGTCCCGGCGTCGATCAGCGACCCCGCCGTGCCGGACTACAACTATGACGTGTTCTCCGGCATCGACTACGACATCGACATCAGCCGCCCGGTCGGCGACCGGATCACCCGGCTGGAGATCGCCGGTGTGGCCGTCGCGGCGGACGCCCAGTTCGTGGTGGCGGTGAACAACTACCGGCGCAGCGGCGGCGGCAACTTCCCCGGCATCGTCAAGACCCAGGTCTACAACGCGCAGCAGGAGATCCGCCAGCTGCTGATCGACTGGGCGCAGGCCAAGGGCGCGATCAACCCGGCCGATTTCGCTGTGGACAACTGGCGGCTGGTCCGCGCGGGCGTCCCGGTCTTCTGACATCCCGGTCCGTTCTCAGGCCGGGGACCCGTCCTTGGCGTCTTCCTCGTTCAGGCCGGGGACCCGTCCTTGGCGTCTTCCTCGTTCAGGACGGGAACCGTCCTTGTCTGTCTTCCTCGGATGGACGGGGGCCGTCGTGATGTTCCCCCCGGAGCATCACGACGGCCCATCCCACCCCGGCCGACCACGCTGGCGGCCGGGAGCTCAATGCGTGTTCAGCCGGTCGGCTCGGGGTGCCACTGGCCGGACTCGTCCGCGGTGAGGGCCAGGGTGCCGGTGCGCCCGCCCTCCAGGGTCAGCCGGCACAGATAGCCACGCATGCCCGCGGCGTCGCGGTCGGTCACCGCCCGGCAATGGGCCGCGGTCACCGTGATCCGGGCATCCTTGAGCTGGCCGTCCGCGACGACGTTGCGCTGCACGGCTTCGAGGCTGTTGGTCTCCCGGATCTCTGCGAGCATCGGTACGACCGCCACGGCGGCGAGCACGAACCAGCAGAAGGTGCCGGCGGCGACCGAGATCAGGAACGCGATCCAGTACGGCGCGGTGCTGTTGTGGGTCCGCCGGGCCTGGTCGGCGCGGCGTTTGGCGGAGATGGCCCCGAGGACGCCGAACAGCATCGTGAACGCGGCGACCGGCCAGACCGCGGGCGCCTGGGCCCGGGAGGCGTGCCGCATCTCGTCGGGGAACGGCACCAACAGGCCGCCGTACTGCGGCAGCGGCTCCGGCGGGATGCCCCCGTGCTGTTGCGGGGTGCCCAGCCGCTCTGCCGAGCCACCCGCGTGCAGCTGCGGGGTGCCCGCATGATCTGACGGGTTCCCCGGACGCCCCGGCGGCGTTCCCGGAGCGACGGCAGGCGCGGCGCCCTGGTCTGCGGGCCGCGTGGCCCACGGCGGCGCGGTCGGGTACGTGGACGGCGCGTCCGGGTACGTGGACGGCGCGGTCGGATACGTGGACGGCGTGGGATAGGTGCTGGGCTGCCGATACGGTACGGGCACCGGATAGCCGGCCGCGCCCTCCTGCGGATACGAGACGGCCGGATAGTCACCGGCCGGAACGCCCTCGACCGGGTATCCGGCGGGCGGGGCGGAGACGGGCCGCTGCGCCTGAAGCTCCCGCGGGGATGAGTACTGTGCCGGCGGGTACTGTGCGTAGCCGGCTGCGAACTGGGGATACTCCTGGGGCGCGACCGCGTTCTCGGGGCCGGGGGGAACCTGAGTGTTCATTCGGGGCCTTTCCGGTGGCTGCTCGGGAGCAGTGCCGTGCCAGAGCCCATCAAATCGGCCCGCCCGTCACCGACCTGAGAATTACCCGGTCACTGCGGGCGCTGGTCAGCTGCGGCCAAGGAGCCCAGGCGGTCGACCGATACTGATAAATCGCTTTTATCTGGCAACCTACTCTGCCCGCCGCCGCGCCCCGGGGCGGCCGTTCGGGCTCAGTTGGTGCCGATGCCGATGATGGCGCCGTTGTCTCCGGGGCCGCCGCCCTCGGTCGGATCGACGGTCGGGGTGGTGGTCGGTTCGGTGGTCGGTGCGGTGGTCGGCGGCGTCGTCGTCGGTTTTGTTGTTGCCGGCGAGGAGGGCGGCGTGGCCGAGGGGGTGACCGACTTGCTGGGGGTCGCCGACGGGGTGGGCTTGCGGGTGTTGTTGTTCTGCTGGTTGTTCGTTCGAGCCGTCGCGGGGGGCCGGGTGGTCTCGACGGGCTCATCCGGCTCTTCGCTGGCGTCCGCCGTCACGTTCGGGACGACCGGGTTGGGGCGCTCGTCCGCGTCGGCGCTGCTGTTTTGCATCGCGATCGCCAGGGCCAGCCCGCCGGCCAGGATGAACAGGCCGATCACGGTCAGCAGGACGACGATCTCGTTCTTGGACCGGCCGCGCTTGCGGGGCGGGGCCGGCATCGCCGGGGGCGCCGCCTCGAGCAGGTTGCGCTGGCCGGGCAGCAGCGGGCGCGGTCCGGCCGGGCTCATCGGCCGGGTCAGCGACGTCCCGCTCATCCCCGTGCCGGTCCGGCCGGAGGCACCCAGCGCCGTGCCGCTCAGCCCGGCGCTGCTCACTCCGGCGCCGCCGAACGTCGTGCCACCCATCGTGGTGCCGCCCAGCGCGGTGCCGGTCGCCGGGCTCCTCAACGGGCGGCGCATCGACGTGCCGGTCATCGACGTGCCGGTCTGTGCACGCCAGTCGAGCGGGCCGGCGGCGATCTGCGCGGCCGCGGCGAACTCGGCGGCGTTGGAGAACCTGTCCTCCGGCTGCTTGGCCATCGCGCGGCTGATCAGCTCGCGGACGGCCGGCGGCACGAGGTTTTCCGGCAGCGGCTCCGGCTCGTCCTCCAGGTGGCGCAGCGCCACCTGCAGGGCGTTGTCGCCGTCGAACGGTGGGTTGCCGGCGATGCAGTGGTAGGCGACCGCACCCAGCGCGTACACGTCGGTGGCCGGGGTGACGTTGCCCTTGGCGACCTGCTCGGGCGCCATGTAGAGGGCGGTGCCGACGATCGCGTTGAGGCCGGTGACGCTGGTCACAGCGGCCGAGCGGGCCACGCCGAAGTCGACCAGGATCACCGTGCCGTTGGGCTTGACGATCAGGTTGCCGGGCTTGACGTCGCGGTGCACCGTGCCGTTCTCGTGGGCGGCGTGCAGGGCCTCGGCGGCCTGCGACACGATCGACATGGTCTCGGCGACGCCCAGGCGGCCCTGGTCCTTGAGCCGGGCCGAGAGCGGCTCGCCGTCCACGTACGCCATTACCAGGTAGGCGCAGTTGTCCTCGTCGTTGCGGTCGCCGGCGCTGTAGTCATAGACCTCGACGACGCCGGGGTGCCGGAAGGCGGCCATCATCCGCGCCTCGCCGTAGAAGCGGGCGGCGAACTCCGGATCCGCCAGCATGGCGGTGCGCAGCACCTTGACGGCGATCGTGCGGCCGAGCACCACATCGGTGCCACGCCACACGTCACCCATGCCACCCGTGGCGATACGCTCGTCCAACCGGTAGCGGTTGTCCAGGAGACTTCCCGAACTGAGCACCAGCGGACCTATCTACTCGGGTGTTGCCACGGACGGACGGTGCGGGCCTGCGGCCCGGCGACGAGCCGGGGCCAACTGTACAGATTCACGTCACCTCCCGGCGAGGTCGGTCGGATGCCGCCCGGGCGCGGTGCCCGGTCAGCGGCGGGTAAGCGGCGGGACGGTGCGGCCCGCCGCCGAGTCGGTGATCAGCTGGGCGAGCCGGCGCTGTCGGGTTTCCTCCCGTTTGGCACTGACCACCCAGTGCACGGCCGCACGGCGATAGGACGCGGACTGCGCCGAGAACCATTGCCATGCTGCCTCCTCACTGCGGAATAGCTCAGTCTGCTGGTCGTTCAGCACCGCGTCAGCGGGCTGCTCGTATGAGTACACAGCCACCCGTTCGGACTTACCGAACTCCCCGTCCGAACTCCCCGCCGCCACCCTTGACCGGCCTGAGGACTCGAAGGCTTGCAGGCCCGCGGGATGCATCAGCCCCGCCGCGGTGAGCTCGGCGACCTTGGCGATGTTGATCGCGCTCCAGACGCTGCCCGCGCGCCGCGGGGTGAACCGGACCTGGTAGCGATCTTCGTCGATGCGCCGGCCGATGCTGTCGATCCAGCCGAAGCAGAGCGCCTGCTCGATCGCCTCGGTGTGCCGCACCGTGGGCTTGCCGGTGTGCTTCTTGAAGTAGCCCACCAGCAGCTCCGGGGCGTCGGCGTGGTGCTCGACGAACCAGGCACGCAGCTCGGCGGCATCGGCGAAGAACAGGGGCTCCATACCGAGGAGCCTAGGCGCGCGGTACGACAGAAATCGGGGCCGAGGGGCGCCGCCGGTCAGCTGCCGTAGGTCGGTGTGACCACCGCTCCCGGGTCCGCCTCAGCCAGCTCCAGCTGCTCGTTCTCGGCCTGGCGCTCCATCGCGGCCCGGGCCGTCGCCGCCGCGACCCAGCCGAGGGCGATGCCGAACAGGCCGGCGCCGGCGATCAGGCCCCAGGGCACGCCGGGCTTGCGGCCGGCCAGCGCGTTCGCGGCCAGGGTGGCCCGCTCGAGCGCCTCGTCGCTGACCCGGTTGAGCTTGGCGCCGGCCTTGTCCGCCAGCTTGCCGCTCTGCTTGCCGGCCTTACCGGCCAGCTTGCCGCTCTGCTTGCCCAGCTTGGCGGCGGTGGCGGTGGCCACGGCTGCCTTGGCGCTGGCGAGGTCGGCGGTGTGCCTACCCGCGTCCTTGGCGCTCTCGCCGGCGCCCGCCATCGCGGACGACAGGTAGTCCCAGGCCTGCGCGGCTGTGCGCTCGGCTGTGTTCTTACGAGAGAGCATTTCTCGGTACCTCCTGCGATCGTCGGTGCCGGCGGTGGGTCGACTCCAGGGAGGGTGCCCAACGGCAACGTAAAGCAAACGTATCGGTGAACACCCGGGGTGGGTCGGGTGTGGACAGCGTCACGTGGGCTAAAACGGTGGACATCACTGGGTACTCTTGCTGCGGTTCACACGGGGCCCACAGGTCCCTACCAGGTTCACGCACTACGGTTCGGTCAGTTTCACCGAACCCGACGGGGGTAGTCAACGCCACCCCCGACGACTGCGGCAGCAAGTCCGGCCGCAGTCGTACAGAGGAGAAGACGCCTGGGACATCCCGGGCGGGTGGAGGTATTGGCGTGACGCTGTCGATAACGACGTCGACATTCCCCTCAGGGGTGGTGGAGCTCTCCCCGATGGGTGAGATCGACGTCGAGAACGCGTACGAGATCAAGGAAGCCGTGGCGAGCCAGCTCGCCGCCGGACGCCCCGAGCGCATCGAACTCGACATGCACGGCGTGACCTTTATCGACTCCGTGGGCATCAGTGCCCTGGTAGCGGCGTTCCAGTTGGCCAGCGTCAGCGACGTCAAGCTGGTCGTCACGCGCCCCAGCCGTTTCGCCCACCGCCAGCTCTGGGTGACCGGCCTGCTGGGCCTCTTCGGCGCGCCGGCGCCTTGCACCGACTGCGAGGAGCCGTCTCATCAGCCGCTCGTGTCCGGGGCCTGACCGCGAGTGACCTGCGAGGTTAAGCCTTCCTGAGGCGGCTTGTCCGGACGCTCGGCGGTAGGGAATAGTGCCCTTCCGTGGCGCGACTTCCGATGGGCACCGCCATCCTCCGGCGATATGTGCTGATCGGCGCCATCGGCCAGGGCGGCGTCTCGACCGTCTATGCGGCCGTCGACGCCCGCCAGGGCCGCAAGCTCGCGGTGAAGGTGCTGGCCCCGAGCCTGGCCGACGACCCGCAGGCCCGCGAGCAGGTCCGGCGCGAGGCGCTGATCACCGATCGGCTGCGGCACCCGAGCGTGCCGCGGGTCTTCGAGTACGGCGAGGCCCCGCTGCCCGACGGCAGCGTGGTGCCGTACGTGGTCCTCGAACTGCTGGCCGGGCGGCCGCTCACCGAGCGGCTGGCCCGGGGGCGCCTGGAATGGCCGGAGGCCGTCCGGATCGCCGCCACGGCCGCCGACGTGCTGGCGGTGGCGCACCGCCGCGGCGTGGTGCACCGCGACCTGACCGCACGCAACGTCATGGTCAGCCCGGCCGGCGTCAAGATCATCGACTTCGGCCTGGCCACGGCCGCACTACAGGCCGACGACTCCGGCACCCACCCGACCGCGCCCCGCGGCCACCTGGCCCGCGAAGGCGCACTCCACAGGCCCGCGGCCCGCGGACGCCTGGCCCGCGAGGACGCACGCGCGGCCCACGGACGCCTGGCCCGTGGAGAAGGCGGCGAGCTGCCCTCGCATCCGAAGACGGCGTTCGCCCGCCCGGCGGACGACGTCTACACGCTCGGGGTGCTGCTCTACGAGATGCTGACCGGCCGGTCGCCGTACCCTCCGGCGATCGCGGCCGTGATCCTGGCCGCCGGCCGGGTCGGGCACCTCGCGCCGACGCCGGTCCTGGCCATCCCGGGCCTGCCGCCGCCGCTGCGGGACCTGGTCCGCGCCTGCATGGCGAAGCGGCCCGAGGATCGCCCGCGCAGCGCGGACGTCGCGCTCGGTCTCTGGCGGATCCTCGACGGGGTACGCCTGCCCGAACCGTCGGTCAACTAGGGACGGCCTAGATCGCGGGCGTCTGCACGACGATCGACTCGAGGTTGAACTTCACGTCCGTGGCCTCGGCCGGCGACCGGATCGGGGTGACCACCGCGAAGCCCTCCGCCAGCGCGGCCAGGTCGGTGCCCGGCTCGAGCGCTTCGTCGGCGGCCTGCACCGCGGTTCGCACGAAGCCCTCGCCGGCCTCCGCGATGCTCATCTGCACCTGACCGAACTTGGCCAGCGTGGCCCGGCGCAGTCCGCGGATCCCGTCCACGTGCAGGTCCGGCACGTTCAGGTTGAGCACCGTGCCCGGTGGCGTGTGGGTCAGCGTGGGCAGCAGCTTCATCGCCAGGCCGGCCGCGCTGTCCCAGTGCCGGTTCTCGTCGTCGGCGTGCTCCAGGTCGGCGATGGCCTGGCCGCCGCTGGCCGCGGTGCCGTTGGCCGGGGAGAGCACGTCCAGGGAGACCGCGAGGCCGTGCAGGCCCGCGTGCGAGGCGGTCAGGGTGGCGCCGACCGTACCGGAGTGCACGACGGCCGCGCCCGCGTTGGCGCCGCGGTTGATCCCGGAGAGCACGATCTCCGGCGGCGGCCCGAAGGCGCCGCGCAGCGCGAGCAGCACGATGAAGGCGGGGGAGGCGGCGACCCCGTACGCGGGCACGTTGCGCACCCCGGGCAGCTCCCGCTGCTCCACCACGATCTTGCCGTTCTTCTCCACCGCGGTCATGGCCGCGCTGGTGCCGCTCGCCTCGGTGAGCGGCGCGGCGATCACGATGTCGAGCCCCTGGCGGGCGGCGGCCCGGGCCAGGTGCCGGAGCCCGGGCGCGTCGATCCCGTCGTCGTTGGTGATCAGGATCCGTGGGGTCATGCGGGTACTTTCGCGTCGAGGACGGGGGTCAGTTTCACCCGCTCTGTCAGCACTTGGACCGCGTCGACGCGTCCGGTGCCGAGACCGTGGCGGGTGACGTTGAGGGCGCCGGCGGCGGCACCCGTGCGCACAGCGTCACACAGCGTGCCGCCCTGGGCCAGGACGGCAGCCACCCCGGCGGTCATCGAGTCACCCGCCCCGCGCGACTCGGCGGCCACCATCCGCGGCATGTCGACCTTGTAGACCCGGCCCTCGATCAGGGCGAGCGCGCCCTCGTCGGCGCGCGAGACCAGGGCCGTCCCGGCCCCGTCGTCGTGCAGCTTGTGCAGCGCCCGGGTCAGCGACTCGGTGGAACCGTCCGCGGCCATGCCGTCGCGGATCAGCTCCTCGTGGCTGACCTTGACCACGTGCGGGCGGGCCTCCAGCGCGGCGACCAGGTGCGCCGCCGACAGGTCGACGATGACCTTGCAGCCGTTGGCGCCGAGATCGGTGGCGAGCCGGCGGTAGACCTCGGCCGGCACGACGGACGGGTGGGCGGGCCCGCTGAGCACCGCGATGCCCGCCCGCAGCCCTTCGGCGAGCGCGAGGCTGTACAGCTCGTCCATCTCGTGCCGCGACAGCGGATCACCGGGGTCCTCGGCCAGTTCCTGGCGTTCGCCGCTGCGCCGGTCGTGCACGTACCAGCCGGTGCCCGAGTCGCGCTGGATCGTCTTCAGGGTCACGCCGTGGAACTCCAGCAGCGGTTCCAGCACCCGGCCGACCTCGCCGCCGGTCGCGGAGCAGAGCGTGACCCGCGCACCCAGCAAGGTGATCATCCGGGCCTGCCAGACGCCCTGCCCACCCGGGTGCACGTGCAGTTCGGCCTTGTCGTTCTGCTGCTCGAGCGTCACGGTCAGCTGGGGCGCGGGCACGAACACCATGACGCCGTTGTGGCTCATGAGCACAGTCTTACGGACGGGCCCGCGCCGCGGGCGTGATCGCTGAATTAGGCGGCTTCGGCGCTCAGGGCTTGACGGCGAGCACCGCCCCGTTGGCGCCCGGCGCGTCGAACCGGACCGTCCGGACCTGGCCGAAGCCGGCGCCGGCCAGCCAGTCCGCATACTCCGCGTCGGAGTAATTGCGCCCCCCGACGGTCTCGACCAGCATGTTCATCCCCATCAGGGCGGCCGGGGCGGGACCGGTCCGGTCGGCGTCCAGCAGCAGCTCCGACACGATCACCAGGCCGCCCGTGGGCAGGGCCGCATACGCCTTGGCCAGCAGCTCACGGTTCGTCGGCTCGTCCCAGTCGTGCAGGATCATGCTGAACAGCAGCACGTCGTGGCCCCCGGGCAGCGCCGCGTCGGTCAGGAAGTTCCCGGCCCGGGTGCCGATCCGGTCGCCGAGCCCGGCCAGGTCGACCTTGGCCGCGGCGATTTCGCAGACGTGCGGCAGGTCCAGCACGGTCGCGGTCAGCTCCGGCTGCTGCCGGCAGAGCTCGATCGCGTACGCCCCGGAGCCACCGCCCACGTCGAGCAGCCGGCCGCGCCCGCCCAGGTCCACCGCGCCGCCCAGCGCCCGCGCGGTGAAGATCGAGGTGGAGTACATCGCCTCCCAGAACGTCGCCAGCAGGTCCGGGTCCGCGGTGGTGAACATCGACTCCTGGGTGTCCGGATCCCAGGTCAGCGGGCGATCGGTGCGCAGCGCCTCGCCGACCCGGTGCCACGGCAGGTAGGTGCGGCGGTCGCAGTAGGTGACCTGCCCGCCGAAGTAGTAGGGCTTGCCGCGGACCAGGAACTCCTCGGCCAGCGCGGTGTTGCGGTAGCCGTCGCCGGAGCGCTCCAGCAGTCCGAGCGAGGCGCAGGCGGTGAGCAGCAGGTCCGCCGGGCGGTCGGGCAGGCCGATCTCCCGCTCGGCGGCGGCGACGGTCAGGGTGCGGCCGCCCGCGAGCCGGGTGAACAGGTCGAGCTCGACGGCGGCGGCGAAGGTCTTGAAGCTCCAGAAGCCGGTGACGAGGTCCATCAGGGGTGTCGGCGTCAACATGACGCAGATCATGGCAAAGGGCGCCCGGGGCCCAGCCGGGCGGTTACCGGGCGGCGGCCTCGGTCAGTTCGCGTACCGACGTGACCAGTGCCGGGTTCGTCCGCAGCAGGTCCTCCATGCGGACCCGCCACTTGGCGGCCTCGACGTCGGCGGTGAAGCGGTCGTTGTCGCTGCTCTCCACCGAGCCTTCGAGCAGGCGCCGGCGGGTGTTCGCCAGTTCGCCGTACACCTCGGTGCCGAGCCGGCTGAGCACCCGGCCGGAGTAGGCGTCGTAGCCGGGGCCACCGGCCATCCGGACGAACGCGCGCGCGGCATCCCACGCCACCCGGGGCTGGTGGATGACGGATTGGGTCATGACAGTCACCTCCGTGATGGACGTCACAAAGAGTCCATGGAGCTTACCGCCGTCCGGAGCGCTTCGCCGGGTTTCTACCAGCCCGCCGGCGTGCAGGGCCCGCCGGCGCCGACCGGCTCGACCTGCAGCGTCGCGTGGTCGATGGCGAACTCCTCGTGCAGCGCCTCGCGGGCGGTGGCCAGCACCGCACCCAACTCGGCGGAGGGCTCCAGGCTCAGGTGCGCCGAGGCCACGTCCATGCCCGAGGTCAGCGTCCAGACGTGCAGATCGTGCACATCGCAGACGCCCGGCACGGCGGCCAGCCGGGTGCGCACCTCGCCCACGTCCAGGCGCTCGGGGGCGGCCTGCACGAGGATGCGGACCGCGGCGCGGCCGAGGGCGAAGGTGCGGGGCAGGATCATCAGGGCGACGACCACGGCGATGATCGGGTCCGCGTAGGACCAGCCGGTGACCGCGATGATCCCGGCCGCGACGATCACGCCGACCGAGCCCAGCAGGTCGCCGATCACCTCGAGGTACGCCCCGCGCACGTTGAGGCTCTCCTTGGCCCCGGAGCGCAGCAGCAGGAAGGCGACGATGTTGATCAACAGGCCGCCGACCGCGACCAGCATCATCGCGCCGGCCGGCACGTGCGGCGGGTCGGTGAAGCGCCGCACCGCCTCGATCAGCACATAGATCGCGACGCCGGTCAGCAGCAGGGCGTTGGCCAGCGCGGCCAGCACCTCGAGCCGGTAGAGCCCGAACGTGCGCTGGGAGTCGGTGGCCGCCCGCCCGGCGGCGTGGATCGCGGCCAGCGCCATCGCGATGCCCAGCACGTCGGTGAACATGTGCCCGGCGTCGGAGAGCAGTGCCAGCGAGCCGGTGGCCAGCGCGGCGCCGGTCTCGACCAACATGAACGCCGCCAGCAGGCCGGCCGCCCACCACAGCCGGGTGCGATGCCGCTCGCCGGCGCGTAACGCCTGGCCTCCGTGGTCGTGCCCGGCTCCCATGAGCCCTACCCTCCGTCGTCGCGCTGAGCCTCGGCCAATATATGTTCACATCGCTATGTATGCAACTTGAACTCGATTGCCATTCCCGGGGTAGAGAGGTGGGACAGACCGCTCGCTACGGGAAGGAAACACCCTTGTCCAGACGTACTCTCGCGCTAGCCACCACGGCCGCGTTGGCCGTCGTGCTCGGCGCGGCTCCCGCCGAGGCCGCCCACCGCGGCGCCCTGCCGACGACCATCCAGCTGCCCAACGGCTTCCAGCCGGAGGGCATCGCGATCGGCCAGTCCCCGTACGCCTACTTCGGCTCCCGGGTCGACGGTGACATCTACCGGGCCAGCCTGCGTACGGGTCGCGGCGAGGTCATCAGTCAGGGACCCGGCACTCAATCGCTCGGCCTCAAGATCGACCGCCGGGGCCGGCTCTTCGTCTCCGGCGGCAACGGCGGCAACGCCCGCGTGCTCGACACCGCCACCGGCGCGGTGCTGAAGTCCTACCAGCTGCAGACCGTCCCGTCGTTCATCAACGACGTGACGCTGACCGGTGGCGCCGCCTGGTACACCGACTCCACCAACCCGGTGCTGTTCAAGCTGCCGCTCGGCCGCTCGGGCAAGCTGCCCGCCGAGGCGGTCCGGGTGCCGCTGACCGGGGAGATCGCCTACACCACCGGCAACAACGCGAACGGTATCGCGCCGTCGCCGGACGGCCGGGGACTGATCATCGTGCAGTCCAATCTCGGCAAGCTCTTCCGGACGTCGTACTCGGGCGTGACGACCGAGATCGACCTCGGCGGCGAAAGCGTGCCCGGCGGCGACGGCCTGTGGCTGCGCGGCAGCACGCTGTACGTCGTGCAGAACCGGCTCAACGTGATCACCCGGATCCAGCTCGACAAGCACGCCACCAAGGGCACGGTGGTGAGCCGCACCACGGACCCGGGCTTCGACGTGCCCACCACCATCGCGGAGTACGGCAAGCGCTTCTACCTGCCGAACGCCCGCTTCACCACCCCGCCGACCCCGGAGACCGAATACACCGCGGTCGGCGTGCGACGCCCCTAACGGGCGCCGCTCCAGTCGCGGGTCCCCACCGTCGTCAGGCGCTGGGTGGCCCGCGACAGGGCCACGTACAGGGTCCGGGTGCCGCTGGTGTCGATCGCGATCTCGGCCGGCTCGACCAGCACCACCGCGTCGTACTCCATGCCCTTGGCCTGCAGCGCGGTGACCACCCGGACCCGCTCGGGCAGCCCGGCCACCCACCCGGCCAGCTCGTCCCGGCGCGACACCGGCGTGATCACGCCGATCGTGCCGTCGACGTCGGAGAGATGCTTCTCGGCCGCCTCGCGTACGGCCTCCGGCAGTTGCGCGGCGCCGACGATCAGGTCCACCGGCTCCACGCCGGTGCTGCGCACCGCGGACGGCAGCGGCAGGTCCGGCATGATCGAGCGGATCACCCGGGCGGCGACCGCGAAGATCTCCGACGAGTTGCGGTAGTTCGTGGTCAGCGAGTATGTGTTGCGGCGCCGCGAGCCCAGCGCCCGGTCGCGGGCCCGGTCCAGCTCCTCCGTGTCGCCCGACCAGGCGGTCTGCGCCGGGTCGCCGACGATCGTCCAGGACGCGTACGCGCCCCGCCGGCCGATCATCCGCCACTGCATCGGCGTCACGTCCTGCGCCTCGTCGACCACCACGTGTGCGTAGTCGCGATAGTCCTCGTCGCGGATCACCTGGGCGCGGGCCATCGACTGCCGGTCCGCGTACGTGCTGACCTCCTGCACGCCGTCGCGAACGTGGAACGGGTTGTTGCCCTTCTTGCGCTGCGGCTGGCGCGGACGGCCCATCAGCTCGTCCAGCTCGTCGAGCAGCGCCACGTCGGCGATCGTCGGCCCGTGCTCGTCGAGGCCGTCGAACGAGCCCTGCAGCAGCGCGATCTCCTCCCGCGACAGCACCCCGTTGGTGTACGCGCGCAGCCGCGCGGGCTCGGCCAGCCAGCGCAGCACCCGCATCGGGGTGAACCGCGGCCACCAGGCGCGCAGGAAGTCTCGGAAGTCGGTGCGATCGGCCAACTCCGACTCGAACTCCCGCTTCTCCGGCAGGCTCTTCACCGAGCCCTTGGCCTGCGCCCACAGCGCGTCGAAGAGCCGGTCGAAGCCGACGCCCCGGACCTCGTTGCGCCGGGCCCCACGGGGCAGCGCCTTGCGCCGGATCCGCTCCAGGTCGGCGGCGTCCAGGCGGAGCAGCGCGCCTCGGTAGAGCAGCCGCAGCTCGGTCGGCGCGCCCGGCACCGCGTCGTGCGAGGCGCGCTCCAGCACCCGGCGCATCCGCAGCGAGCCCTTGAGCGTGGCCACCGCGGTCGGGTCGGTGCGGGTGGCGTCGTACCCGGCGACCAGCGAGCCGAGCGAGCGCAGCGTCGCCGTGTCCTCGCCGAGCGAGGGCAGCACCGTGGCGATGTAGTCGACGAACACCCCGGACGGGCCGACCACCAGGATGCCGCCGCCGGCGAACCGGCCGCGGTCCGAATAGAGCAGGTACGCGGCCCGGTGCAGCGCCACCGCGGTCTTGCCGGTGCCGGGGCCGCCGGTGACGATCGTCACGCCGGAGGCGGGGGAGCGGATCGCGTCGTCCTGCTCGCGCTGGATGGTGGCCACAATGTCGCGCATGCCGCGGCCGGTGGCCTTGGAGAGGCTGGCCAGCAGCGCGCCGTCCCCGACCACCCGCATGTCGGCGGGCGCGGCCTCGGGGTCGAGCAGGTCGTCCTCGATGTTGGTGACCCGTTCCCGGGTCGACTGGATCATCCGACGCCGCACCACCCCCAGCGGGTCGGCCGGCGTGGCCCGGTAGAACGCGGCCGCGGCGGGCGCCCGCCAGTCCACGACCAGCGACTGCGAGGCCTCGTCGCGGATGCCCATCCGGCCCACGTAGTGCAAGGCCCCGGTGTTCAGGTCGAGGCGGCCGAAGACCAGGCCCTCGTACTCGGCGTCCAGGGCGTGCCGGCGCCGGGCGCGGTGGAAGACCATGGCATCGCGCTCGACCAGGGCGCCATAGGTGCCGACGCCGGCGAGCTGATAACCCTCCTTCTCGGCCGTGGAGGCGTCCTTGCGCAGGTCGGCGAGCCGGGCATATACCCGGTCGACGTGCTGCTGCTCGATGGCGATCTCCTGCTGCAGGACGGTGGCGTCGCTCAAGTCCGTTGTGCTCCCCGCTGGTGCTGTGTGCGTGCTGCCGCCGCCCGGCACCGGTGCCAGGGGGCAATCGAACTTACTCCTGTTCCGGTACCGGCGTCGACGGCGGCTCGCCCGTACCGCTCTGGCCTGGGCTTTTTCGCGGCACCCGCGGATGCCCGGCGCCCGACCCTGCCGCCTTGCTCTGCTTCCCCATCGGAAGCACCCTCGATCGTGGCCCGGCATCGACACCTGGTGTGTTTCCCATGGGGAAGGGAAGCAGAGCAAAGCCGTCAGCGAGCGACCTGCTTTGCTCCCCGCCGCCGCACTTAGCGGCTTGGTCGTAGCCGAGCTAAGCGCTTGGTCGTAGCCGAGCTAAGCGGCTTGGTCGTAGCCGACCTAGGCGGCTTGGTCGTAGCCGATGCGGCGAGCGGCGGAGCGGCGGCTCGGCCGGCTCTTCGCGGCGCGGTCGACGACGGCCAGCAGCGCGGCGGAGACGTCTGCCGGGCGTTCCATCATGAGCATGTGGCCCGCGCCCGCGCAGACGGTCAGCTCGGTGCCCGCCAGCGCGCCGGCGATCGACTCCGCGCACGGCGGCGGAGTGAGCCTGTCCCGGTCACCGACCAGCGCCGCCGCCGGCACGTCGCCGAGCGCGGCCAGCGTTTCCAGCCGCTGCTGGGCGCCGACCGAGGCCCGGAAACCGCCGATCGACCGCAGCGAGGCCCGGCCGAACGCCGACATGGTCACCTCGAGATCGCCGGGCTCGTAGTCGGCGCCGAAGAGCAGCCAGCGCACGGTCGGGCGCAGCATGGGCAGCATCGCGCTGTGCGGGCGCCAGGCGCCGAGCCGGGCCAGCAGTCCGGCGCCGGCCTGCTCCGCGGCGCGCAGCACCGGCGTCAGCGGGGTGGGCAGGCCGTAACGGGTGTGGGACGCACCCTCGGCGGTGGTCGAGACGAAGACCAGGCCGGCCACCCGCCCGGCGAACTCCTGCGGATATCCCTCGGCGAACTCCATGATGGTCATGCCGCCCAGGGAATGCCCGGCCAGCACGATCGGTCCGGCCGGGGCGTGCTCGCGGAGCACCTCGGCGAGGTCGTCAGCGAGCTGGGTCAGGGTCGCCGAGTGCAGCCGGGTCGAGGAGGAACGGCCGTGCCCGCGCGCGTCGTATGCGACGACCCGGGCGTCGACCTCCGCCAGCGCCTTCGCCTGGTGATGCCAGGTGCGCCGGTCGAGACACCAGCCGTGCAACAGCACAACGGTCACCGGCGCGTCCACCGGTCCGCTGGTCTCGATATGCAGCCGTACGCCATCGGCGAGGGTGAGCTCCGACCGCTCGGGCATGGGCACCTCCGTGATCCGCACGGCCCCGTTCGTACCCACGGGTAGCAAGCATCACGCGTGATCGCGGAAATTGCCATATCTGTCGGAGATCTTGCGCCGGGCGGCCCGTCCCAGTCGGTGGGCGGAGGGACGTGATCTGCCTCGCACAGGCTGTTCGCGGCCGGTCACTCGTAGAGAATCACTGTCATGACGGGCTCCTCACCTGCGGAACAGGCCGCGCCGACGCGCTCGGCCGCCGCCACGGTTCCATCGGCCCCGGCCGGCGCGCTCCAGGTTCCCGGGCAGGTGTCGCATGCCCACGACCTCGGCGCGGCGGAGGCCCCGGCGGCCCCGGCGGCCCGGATCGTGCGGCCGGCCGATGCGCTGGCCGCGCTCATCGCCGGCAACCGCCGGTTCGTCAGCGGGCGCCCGCAGCACGGCCACGAGGTCTCGGCGGCCGCTGCGGCATCCGGCGGGCAGTTGCCGCACGCCGTGGTGCTCGGCTGCATCGACTCACGGGTGCCGTTGGAGGCGATCTTCGATCAGACCTTCGGCTCGATCTGCGTGGTGCGCTCCGGCGGCCACGTGGTGGACCGCGCGGTGCTCGGCTCGGTCGGCTTCGCGGTCTCGGCGCTCAACGTGCCGCTGATCATGGTGCTGGGGCACGTCCGGTGCGGCGCGGTGGACGCGACGGTGCAGGCGCTGCGCGCGGGCAGCCGCCCGGACGGCGACGTGGGCTACCTGGTGGACGAGATCACCCCGGCGGTCCAGGCGATCGGCCTGGACGACCCGGAGGTGACGGCCAAGGCGATGCGCGCGCACGTGGCCCGGACGGTGCGCCGGTTGGGTGACGTCACCGGGGTGCCCGCGGCGATCGCGGCGGGCAAGGTGGCGGTCGCGGGCGCGGTCTACGACCTCGACACCGGCTGGGTCGACCTGATCACCTGATCGACCTGATCACCTGATCGACCTGATGGCCGGTTTGGGCGGTTGGGCGGCCGGCCCCGGGCTCGGTTGCTGATCAACTTTGTCTTGATCTTCAGTGGGCGCGAAAAAGCGCTCTCCGGCCCGCAGGGGCCGGAGAGCGCCGGTGAAGCGGAGAGCACTCAGCTCGCGAAGACGCCCGCGTCCTCGAGGCGCTTCTCGATCGTGGCCCAGCCGTGCTTCGGGAACGACGCGTCCAGGCCCTCGATCTCGGCGCGGATCTTGGCGCCGTGGCCCGCGGCCGCCAGCACACGGATCTCCTCGACGAAGGCGTCCGAGTCGGTGCGGAGGTGGTTGGTCTTGCCGTTGGTCAGATTGCGCACGTAGGCGAAGCGACCTTCGGCGAGCGGGATGAGGTACTTGAACTCACCGAGCACGCTCAGGGCCCCGCCCTGACCGGCCTGGCCGGCGCGGACTGATGCGCGGGCGGTCTTTGAGGTGTTGCTGGCCACGGCGGTACTCCTAGCTAGGTATTCCTCGGCAAAGTTGTCGGCAGAAAATGCCGCAGCCAGCCTACACGAGCCAGCGTTGGCCGTGCCGCCGGACGGGGTTCGACCGTTAGGTCGGGTGTGCCTCTACGGCCATTCACATGTCGATATTGCGGTTTCTCTGGCGCACCATCCGTACCACCCGGCATCATGGAGCACGATCAACCGCGGTCGAGGTCGTAGGGGAAGACGCACCTCGGTCTCCGGGAGGTCACCGTGCCAACGTGTGGCGTCGTATACGTCCACTCGACCCCACTCGCCGTGTGCCAGCACGTCGAGTGGGCGATCGCGCGCGTCCTGACCGCGCCGGTCAATCTGCACTGGACTGAGCAGCCGGTTGATTCCGGCATGCGGCGGTCCGAGTGCAGCTGGACCGGTCGGCCTGGGACGGGTGCGGAGCTGGCTGCTGCCCTCCGGCAGTGGCCCATGATCCGTTTCGAGGTCACCGAGGAGCCGAGCCCCGGCGTTGACGGGGAGCGTTTCATGCATGTCCCCGGGCGCGGGTTGTTCCGGGGCACTATCGGCGCGTCCGGTGACATCCAGATCGGTGAGGACCGGCTGCGGGCCATCATGGCCCAGGTCAAGGCTCCCGAGGCGCTTTCGCATGCCCTCGAGAAGGCGCTCGGGACGGCGTGGGACGCCGAGCTCGAGCCCTACCGCTATGCCGGGGACGGAGCGCCGGTCACGCTGCTGACCCGAGTGGGCTGACCGCGCGGGTCAGGTTTGTCTACCCGGTCGATAGCTGATCCAATGGCGGCCGTGAATAGGGCGCTTCGCGTGGCTGTGACCGTACCCCTGGCTCTGTCCTCGCTGGTGGGGTGCGGCAGCGATGCGGCGCCGCAGCCGGCCCCGGTCTCGGCGTCGCCCGCCGGGCCGGCACCGGCCGTGAGCGCCGCCGAGGCGACCGGCGATCCCGCCGCGCGGGCGCGGGAGGCGGTCCGGAGCCTCACCGACGCGCAGTTGGCCGGCCAGGTGTTGATGCCCTACGCCTACGGTGACGCCGCCGACAAGGTCGACCGGACGGCCGCGGCCGGCAACCAGCGGATCGCCGGCGTGGACACCCCCGCCGAGATGGTCACGAAGTTCGGCCTCGGCGGGCTCATCCTGGTCGCGTTCGCCCCGGACGACCCGACCGGGGCGACCAACCCGGCCACGAACGTGGACAGCCCGCAGCAGGTCCGGGCGCTGACCGACGGCCTGCAGCAGGCCGCGACCCGGCTGCCCGGCGGCGCGCCGCTGCTGATCGGCACCGACCAGGAGTACGGCGTGGTCACCCGGGTCAAGAACGGGGTGACCCTGCTGCCGTCCGCGATGGCGTTCGGCGCGGCGGGCGCGCCGCGGCTCACCGAGGGCGCCTGGCGGGCGGCGGGCGAGGAGCTGGCCGCGATGGGCATCAACCTCGACTTCGCGCCGGTCGCCGACACGCTGGGAGCGCAGGGCAGTTCGGTGATCGGTTCCCGTTCGTTCGGCGCCGATCCGAAGGCGAACGCCGCCCAGGTGCAGGCCGCCGTGCGGGGCATCCAGGGCGCCGGCGTGGCGGCGGCGCTCAAGCACTTCCCCGGGCACGGGCACACCACCGGGGACAGCCACGACGGTCTCCCGGTGGTCGCGCAGAGCCGGGCGAAGTGGGACGCCGAGGACCGGCCGCCGTTCGCCGCCGGCATCACCGCCGGCGCCGGTGTCGTGATGTCCGGGCACCTCGACGTCGAGGGACTGGACAAGGGCGTCGCGGCGACGTTCTCCCGCAAAATCATGACGGACGTGCTGCGGGGCGACCTGAAGTTCACCGGGGTGGCGATCACCGACGCGATGAACATGCCGCCGGCGATGAAGTGGCCGGCGGGCGAGGCGGCGGTCCGCGCGCTCAACGCCGGCAACGACATCCTGCTCATGCCGCCGGACCTGGCCGGTGCCCGGGACGGCATCCTGGCCGGGCTCAAGGACGGCAGCCTGCCACGGGCCCGCCTGGTCGAGGCGGTCACCCGGGTGCTCACGCTGAAGTTCCGCGCGGGCCAGGCCCGCCCGGAGCTGTCCACGATCGGCTCGGCCGCACACCAGAAGGCCGTGGGTGCCGCCGGCGCGGCCGCCGTCACCCTGCTCAAGGGCCCGTGCTCCGGGCCGCTGGTGACCGGGCCGGTCACCGTCAGCGCGTCCGGCGGCCGCGAGACGGCCCGGGCCAACCTGGTCAAGGCCCTCCAGGACGCGGGCGTCAAGGTCCAGGCCGCGGGCGGCACGGTCGTGCACCTAGTCGGGTACGGCGACAAGCAGACCGACCTGAGCCCGGACGCGGCGGTCACGGTGATCATGGACACGCCGTACCTGCTGGCCGGGTCGCGGTCGCCGACGCTGCTCGCGACCTATTCGTCCAGTCCGCTCGCGTTGACCGCGCTGGCCGCGGTGCTCGCCGGCAAGGCAGCGGCCCCGGGCAAGTCGCCGGTGGCGGCCGGCAAGCTGCCCCGCAGCGCCTGCGTCAAGTAAGCCGCCCCGGCGCCGTGGCAGCGTGGAGTGAGTGGTCGGTAGCGTGCCGGCGTTAGGTGAGGCGCCGGTAGCGTCCCGGCGCTGACCCGTGCCGGCGCCGGAACGCCGTCGCGAACGCGAACTCCGAGGTGTATCCCACCCGGTGCGCGACGGTGGCCACGGTCGCGTCCGAGTCGCGCAGCAGCCGGGCCGCCACGGTCATCCGCCACCAGGTCAGATAGCTCAACGGCGGCCGGCCGACCAGGGCGCTGAAGCGGCGGGCGAACGGCGCCCGGGACAGCCCGGCATGCGCGGCCAGCGACGCCACCGTCCACTGCCGGGCCGGGTCCCCGTGCATGGCGTGCAGTGCGGCCGCGGTCACCGGGTCGCGCAGGGCCGCCGCCCAGCCCGTCGGCGCGGCGGGCTGTTCGGCGTACCAGCGGCGCAGCAGGTAGAGCAGGAGCATCTCCAGCAGGGCGGGCACGACGGCGTCCGTGCCGAGCCGCGGGTGCTCCAGCTCGGCGGTGAGCAGGCCGACGGCCGCGCGCAGTTCGTCGGTCGGGGTCAGGCGGATCAGCTCCGGCAGGTCGTGGACCAGCGGGTGCACCTGGGCGGGGTCGATCTCGTACGCGCCGCAGAGCGTGACCACCTCCTGCCCGCGCGGTGGCGACCCCGGCGCGGGGGCGGTGCACGGGGCGGGCACGGCGTCCGGCGTACCGGCGAGGGCATGCGCCCGACCGTGCGGCCGGAACACGACGTCGCCGGCGTTGAGCCGGACGGGCGCGGCGGCGCCCGGCGGGAGCAGCCAGGGCGACCCGCGCAGGATCACCTGGAAGCCCATCGCGCCGGGCACCTCGGCGAACTCCTGCGCCCAGGGCGCGTCCCAGCCGAGCAGCATCGAGCGCGGCCGCCCGGTCCGCTGCACCGCGAGCACGTCACTGAGCACATCCATGCCACACCCGCCGAGACGATCGCGAAGGTTTCCGGGATTCAAAAGCATAGGGCGTCCTCACCGGTCCGCCTACGGTCGGTGGTCATGAGAGCAGCACGCATCCACCGGTACGGCGGCCCGGCCGTCATCAGCTTCGACGAGATCCCGGCCCCGACCCCGGGACCCGGCGAGGTGCTGATCCACGTCGCCGCCACCTCGTTCAACCCGACGGAGACGGCCCTGCGCTCGGGGCGGCTGGCCGAGCTGCTGCCGATCACCCTGCCGCTGACCCTGGGCTGGGACGTCGCGGGCACCGTGGCCGGCGAACCGGTCATCGGGATGCTCGCCTCGGGCGCGGCAGCCGAGTTCGCGGTGGCTGCGGCCACGGCCCTGGTGCCCGCCCCGGCCACGGTCCCGCTCGCCGACGCGGCAGCCCTGCCGCTGGCCGGGATGACCGCCTGGCAGGCCGTCACCGAGCACGCCAAGATCGTGCCCGGCGAGCGCATCCTGATCAACGGGGCGGGCGGCGGCATCGGCGGCTTCGCGGTCCAGCTCGCCCGGCACGCGGGCGGGTACGTGCTGGCCACCGCGAGCCCGCGCAGCGCCGCGATGGTTCGCAGCCTCGGCGCCGACGAGGTGCTCGACTACACCGCCGGGCCGCTGGCGGTCGGGGCGCCGGTGGACGTGCTGCTCAACTGCGCGTCGATCCCACCGGCCGCCGCGGCGGCGCTGGTGCCCCTGGTCCGGCCCGGCGGCCGGATCGTCACGGTCGCCACCCCGATCGAGGCCGCTGCGGAGTCCGGCGTGACCGTGGAGCACATGATCACCCGCAATGATCCGGCCGGCCTGGCGGAGCTGGTGCGGCTGGTGGACGCGGGCGTCCTGCGCCTGGACATCACCGCCCGGCGCACCCTGGCGGACCTGCCGGAGCTGCACCGCCTGGCGGAGTCCGGCGCCACCCGCGGCAAGATCATCGTGACGCTTTAGCGCGTCGCGAACGGCGATCTGGTGGCGGTGCGGGGTGGACCCGGGCGTGGCGATCTGGTGGCGGCGCGGGGTGGACCTGGGCATGGCGATCCGGTGGCGCCCGGGTGAGCTACGCGGCGCGGGCCGGGCGGTCGGCTCGGGCTTCGAGCGGGATCCGGCCCTCGGTCAGAGCGGGATTGTTGCGCTCAGTCAGAGCGGGATCCGGCCCTCGGTCAGAGCGGGATGTTGCCGTGCGCGCCGCGGGCGGCCGGGGCCGCTGCCAGGGCCTCCGCGATGCGGCGGCGGGTCTGCTCCGGGGTGATCACGTCGTCCACCACGCCGATCTCCAGCGCCCTGCTGACCCCGCCGGCCGTCCGGAGCTGGTGCTGGATCAGCGTTTCGCGCAGCGCGTCGCGCTGGTCGTGCGGGGTCGACGCCAGCTTCTTGCGGTGCAGGATGTTCACCGCCGCGCTCGCGCCCATGACCGCGACCTCGGCGTTCGGCCAGGCGAACACGGCCGTGGCGCCCAGCGAGCGGGAGTTCATCGCGATGTACGCGCCGCCGTACGCCTTGCGGGTCACCAGCGTCACCCGGGGCACGACCGCCTCCGCGAACGCGTGCAGCAGCTTCGCACCGCGGCGCACCACGCCGTCCCATTCCTGGCCGAGGCCGGGGAGGTAGCCGGGCACGTCGACGAGCACGATCATCGGCACGCCCAGCGCGTCGCACATCCGCACGAAGCGGGCGGCCTTCTCCGCGCTGGACGCGTCCAGGCAGCCGCCCAGGCGCAGCGGATTGTTGGCGATGACGCCCACCGTGCGGCCGCCGAAGCGGCCCAGCGTCGTCGACACGTTCGGCGCCCACTTGGCGTGCAGCTCCACGCCGGGCTCGTCGAGCAGCGCCCTGACCACCGGCTTCACGTCGTAGGCCCGGTTGAACTCGGCCGGCATGCTCTGCGAGAGGTCAAGATCCGCGGCGACGTCCGCCGGGACCAGCCGGCCCTGGCGGCCGAGCAGCACGGTGAGCTTGCGGGCCTCGGCCAGCGCGCTCTCGTCGTCCTTGGTGGTGATGTGCACCACGCCGGAGCGGCGGCCGTGCGGCTCGGGACCGCCGAGGCGTTCCATGTCGACCTGCTCGCCGGTGACGCTGCGGACCACCTCGGGACCGGTCACGAAGATCCGGCCGGCCTTGCTCATGATCACGATGTCGGTCAGCGCCGGCCCGTAGGCCGCGCCGCCGGCCGCCGGGCCGAGCACCACGGAGATCTGCGGTACGCGCCCCGACGCGCGCACCATCGCCGCGAACACCTGACCCACGCCGTCCAGCGCGACCACGCCCTCGGCGAGCCGGGCACCCCCGGAGTGCCAGAGGCCGAGCACCGGCACCCGCTCACGGACGGCGGTGTCGATGGCGTCGACGACGTGCCGGCACCCCGCGAGCCCCATCGCGCCGCCCATCCGGGTGGCGTCGGTGGCGAAGGCTACCGCCGCCGTGCCCTCGACCTCACCACGCGCCCACACCACGCCCGAGTCGTCCGCGGGGGCGAGCAGGCGCAGCGAACCGTGGTCGAAGAGCGCCCGCAGGCGCGCCTCCGGATCGCGGTGGTCGACGGCCGGATCGGCCGAGGATGAGGTCGTGGTCACGGCGTTCTCCCTGGTCGGGGTGCGGGTCACGCGCGGGTGAACACCAGCGCCACGTTGTGTCCGCCGAAACCGAACGAGTTGTTCAGCGCGGCCGGGATGTCGAGCGGGCGGGCCTTGTGGGCCGCCACGTCGAGCGTCAACGCGTCGTCCGGGTCGTCCAGGTTGATGGTCGGCGGAACGATGCTGTCCCGGATCGCCAGGATCGTGGCGATCGACTCCAGCGCGCCGGCCGCGCCGAGCAGGTGCCCGGACATCGACTTGGTCGAGGTGAGGACCGGGTGGTCGCCGACCGCGGCGAGCAGCGAGGCGATCTCGGCCATGTCCCCGACCGGCGTGGAGGTGGCGTGCGCGTTCACGTGCTTGATGTCGGACTTGGCGACGCCCGCGTCGGCCAGCGCCTTCGCGATGGCCCGGATCGCCCCGGCGCCCTCGGGGTGCGGCTGGACGATGTCGTAGCCGTCCGAGGTGATGCCGGCGCCGGCCAGCCGGGCGTAGATCGTCGCGCCGCGGGCGATGGCGTGGTCGGCGCGCTCGAGGACGAGCGCACCCGCGCCCTCGCCGAGCACGAAGCCGTCCCGGCCCTTGTCCCAGGGCCGTGAGGCCCGCTCCGGGTCGTCGTTGCGGGTCGACATGGCCCGCATCGCGGCGAAGCCGGCGATCGGCAGCGGGTGGATCACCGCCTCGGTGCCGCCGGTCATGACCACGTCGGCCCGGCCGGCCCGGATGAGGTCCAGGCCGAGCGAGAGGGCCTCGGCGCCGGTCGCGCAGGCGCTGGCCATCGCGTGGACGCCGGCCTGGGCGCCGAGTTCGAGGCCGACCCAGGCGGCCGGCCCGTTGGGCATGAGCATCGGCACGGTGTGCGGGCTGACCCGGCGCGGCCCGGAGGCCTCCAGGATGTCGTCCTGGTTGAGCAGGGTCTGCGCGCCACCGATGCCGCTGCCGAAGCTGACCGCGAGGCGCTCCGGGTCGAGGCCGGAGTCCTTCAGGCCGGCGTCGGCCCAGGCCTGGTGGGCGGCGATCAGCGCGATCGCCTCGGAACGGTCGAGCCGGCGCAGCTTGACCCGGTCGATGATCTCGGACGGTTCCACGGCGAGCTGGGCGGCGATGCGGACGGGCAACTGCGCGGCCCACTCCTGGGTGAGCGCACTCACCCCGGAGCGGCCGGCGAGCATGGCGTCCCAGGTGGACGCGACGTCCCCGCCAAGCGGGGTCGTCGCGCCGAGCCCGGTGACGACGACGTCTGTCGAGCTCATGTCAGTGGTTCGCCTCGATGAAGGAGACGGCGTCGCCGACGGTCTTGAGGTTCTGCACCTCGTTGTCGGGGATCTTGACGCCGAACTTCTCCTCGGCGGCCACCACGACCTCGACCATGGACAGCGAGTCGACGTCCAGGTCGTCGGTGAAGGACTTCTCCTCGGCGACGTCGTCCGGGTTCACCCCGGCGACCTCCTCGAGGATCTCGGCGAGGCCGGAAGTGATCTCAGCGCGGGTAGCCATGTTCGGTGGTTCCTCTCGATGGTGGGGAAAACTCGCGGGCAGGACCGCTGCGAAACCCTACGGGCAGCGGATGACCTGGCCCGCGTACGTGAGGCCGCCGCCGAAGCCGAAGAGCAGGACCGGGGCACCCGAGGGCACCTCGCGGCGCTCGACCAGCTTGGACAGGGCCAGCGGCACACTTGCCGCGGAGGTGTTGCCGGACTCGACCAGGTCCTTGGCGACGACCACGTCCGGGCCCAGGCCCAGGCGCTTGACGATGCCGTCGATGATGCGGGTGTTGGCCTGGTGCGGCACGAAGGCGGCCAGCTCCTCCGGGCGGACGCCGGCCCGCTCGCAGGCCTGCAGCGCGAACGGGGCCAGGGCGGTGGTCGCCCAGCGGAAGACGGCCTGGCCCTGCTGCTGGATGTACGGCTGCCAGCCCTCGATCCGCAGCACGTCGCCCTTCTCCGGGGCCGAGCCCCAGAGCACCGGGCCGACGCCGGCCTGCTCGCCGTCGGGGACCGCGGAGACCACGGCCGCGCCCGCGCCGTCGCCGAAGAGCACGGCGGTGGTGCGGTCGGTCCAGTCGGTGACGTCGGAGAGCTTCTCCGCGCCGATGACGATGGCGTTGCGGCTGGCACCGGCCCGGATCGCGTGGTCGGCGGTGCCCAGGGCGTAGGAGAAGCCGGAGCAGGCGGTGTTGACGTCCATCGCCGCCGGGGCGCTGATGCCCAGCCGGGCGGCGACGCGGGTCGCCACGTTCGGGCAGCGGTCGATGGAGGAGCAGGTGGCCACGACGACCATGTCGATGTCGGCGGCGGTGAGCCCGGAGCCGGCCAGGGCCTTCTCCGCGGCGAACGTGGCCATGTCGGCGACCGACTCGGTCTCCGCGAGGCGCCGCTCGGCGATGCCGACCCGGTCCTTGATCCACGCGTCGTTGGTGTCGACGATCTTGGCGAGATCGTCGTTGGTGACAATGCGCGAGGGCTGGTAGTGCCCCATCGCGACGATGCGGGAACCCGCGGTCATCGTGTTGCTCCTTCGATCGCGACGGACACGGTCACTGCTGTTGCCCACCGATGCGGGCCACCGGCTGGCCGGGAGCCACCGGGTCGTCGTGATGGGCCAGCCACTCGGTCAGCAGGCCGGCCGCGTGCGCGGTGATCTCGACCGGGCCCTGCCGGGTGACCACCTGGCCGATGGCCTGCCCGGTGCGCACGTCGGCGCCCTCGGCCAGCCCCTCGGCGGGCTGGAACAGCCCCGCGCTGGGCGCCACCACCACCCGGAACAACGGCATCGGCTCGTGGGTCGACACGGTGCCGTGCCGGGCGATCAGGTCGCGGGCCGCGGGCAGGTCGTCGGGGGTGTTGAGGGTGACGATCTCGGGGGCGTTGTCGCCCTTGAGCTCGCGCTTGACCAGGCCGGCCAGGGTGCCGGCCGGGGGCAGCTCGATGATGCCGGTGACGCCCAGGTCGCGCAGGTTGCGCATGACCAGGTCCCAGCGGACCGGGGCGGTGACCTGGCGGACCAGGCGCTGCAGCAGCTCGCGGCCGTGGATCACCGCGGAGCCGTCCAGGTTCGACAGCAGGATGCGGGCCGGGTCGGTCACCGGGACGCCGGCGGCGACGGCGCCGAGGGCCCGCTCGGCGGGCGCCATGAACGGCGTGTGGAACGCCCCGGCGACCTGCAGCGCGATGACCCGGGCCCGGGCCGGCGGCTCGGCGGCGAACTTGGCGAGCGCGTCCAGCGCGCCGGCGGCGACGATCTGGCCTGCGCCGTTGCGGTTGGCCGGATACAGCCCGTGGCGTTCGATCGCGGCGACCACCTCGTCGGCGTCGCCGCCCAGCACGGCGCTCATGCCGGTGGGCTCCAGGGCGCAGGCGGCGGCCATCTCGCGACCGCGGACCCCGGCGAGCGTGATGGCGGACTCGGCGGGCAGCACCCCGGCGAGGGCGGCGGCACCGAGCTCACCGACGCTGTGCCCGGCGACCAGGCCGACGTCGTACATCGGCAGGTGCTCGGCGGCGAGCAGGGCCGCGGCGACGAGCAGCGGCTGGGTGCGCGCGGTGTCCTTGATCGCCTCGGCGTCGGCCCGGGTGCCGAGATGGATCAGATCGACGCCGGCGAGCGCGGACCACCACGTGAGGCGCGCCTCGGCGCCGGGAAGATCGAGCCATCCAGAGAGGAAGCCGGGCTTCTGGGAACCCTGGCCAGGAGAGAGTACGGCGAGCACGGACTCGACTCTTCCGGATGCGGGCTCGTTCCGGGGTTGCTGCACGGGACCAAACCCTACGACCGGCGTTGTAGCTTTCCTACAAACACCCCGATGTTTCGTCCAGATTGGTCATGGTATCGGGGGTCTGGTGGCTGGTGAAGATGCTCCCGGTCGGGCCGTGATTTAGCTCGCAGGATCGAGGCGCCCGATGGTCAGGGCCATCCGCAGGGCGAACGCGTCCCGCCCGTCCAGCGGCGACAAGCCGGTCACCTCCGCCACCCTCTTGAGGCGATATCGCACGGTGTTCGGATGCACGAACAGCTCCCGGGCGGCACTTTCCAGCACCCCGCCGGCCGCGAAGAAGGCGTCCAGCGTCTTGAGCAGTCCGCCGCCCGCGCGGGACAGGGCGCCGTAGACGTCGTGCCGGAGGGCGCGCCTGGCCTCGGAATCCCCGGCCAGCGCCCGCTCCGGGAGCAGATCGTCGGCGCCCACCGGGATCGGGGCGCCGGGCCAGGCGGGCGCCGCCCGGAAGCCGGCCAGCGCGGCCCGGGCCGACTCGGTGGCCTGGTCCAGCGAGGGGACGGCCGGGCCCACCACGATCGGGCCCTCGCCGAAGCTCGCCGCCAGGTGCCCGGCCACCGCCAGCGGGTCGGCGGCGCCGCCGACCACGACCACGAGCCGGTCGCCGTGCACCCCGCCGATGACCTCGACCCGGGCCCGGCGGGCGGCGCGGTAGACCGAGTGCAGCACCGCGGTGATGTCCCCACCCGGGGAGCGGCCCACGACGACGGCCACCGGCGGGGCGTCCGCCCAGCCCAGTGCCGCGGCGCGGCTGGCGAGCACGTCGGAGGAGTCGCCGCGCAGCAGGGCGTCGACCAGCAGTGCCTGCAGCCGGGCGTCCCAGGCGCCGCGCGACTCGGCGGCGCGGGCGTAGACCCGGGCGGCCGAGAAGGCGATCTCCCGGGAGAACTTGAGGATGGCCAGCGCGAGGGCCTCCTCCTCGCCGGCCGCGGCCAGGCTGCTGACCTCGGCCTCGGCCACGTCGATGGTGACCTTGACGAGGGCGACGGTCTGGGTCAGCGTGATCGAGCGGGCCAGCGCGCGGGGGGCGGCGGCGAAGACCTCGTCGGAGATCTCCTGGGTGCCGGCCGCGGTGCCGCCGGAGCGCAGCCACTCCACCAGGGACCGGACCCCGGCCTGGGCCACCAGCATGACCCAGGAGCGCTGGTCGGCGGGCAGGGCCCGGAACCAGGGCAGGGTCTCGTCCATCCGGGCGACGCTGGCGCTGGCCAGGGCCCCGGCGCGGCGTTCGACCCGGCGCAGGGTGGCGGCCAGCGGGGGCCGCTTCGCCGTACCCCCGGATTTCGCCTCCGTCGCCACCCGGCCAGCCTGTCACGGCCGGGCACGCGGGCGGTCGCCGGTGCCGCGGCACGTCTTTTGATGGCAGCGGCTGGCCTGGTGGTTGTAGCGTTCCGCCCGTTGCCGAGCTTTCTTCATCTGCACACTTTGGGTTATTTGTCCGAAATAGCGGTGCGCCTTCACCGCGACTTCGGTCGGTGACCTGGCAGGGTGTCGTCCTAGCACCGCAACGGACTGGTCCGTGGGCGGCGTTAATGACAGGCGGCGCGGTGCCGATGAGAGCCGGTAGTCCGGATGGCGGGCAGGAGGGGAGGCAGGGATGACGGAGCGCGAGGACGGCCAGCTGTACGCCGACGCGGAGCAGACCGCCGCGGAGGAGCCGTTCCCCCCGGCCACCGAGGAGCCGGTCGACGACGTCCCACACCGGGTCGGTTGCCGCACCGAGCTGCGCGGCTGGGCCGGTGCCCACCTGCACGGCGCGGTCCGCCCCCGGCGCCGGGCCGTGAGCCGCGGCCGGCCGCCCGGTCGCTGGTGCTGATCGGCGGCCCCGCTCACCCTCGCGGGTGACTGGCTGCGGTGTGGCGGGCTCGTTCCGTCCCATCTCCCAGCCGGCCTCGTCACGGTGTGCCGGTGGACGACAAGAGACGACTCATCCTCGACCAGGCCTTGGCTCTCGTCGACGAACACGGCCTCGGCGCCATGTCCATGCGCGCCGTCGCCGAGCGGGTCGGGCTCACCTCGATGGCGCTCTATCCGTACGTCGGCGGCAAGGATGCCCTGCTCGACGGGCTCGTCGACCTCCTGCACCTGGAGCTGGGCACCGGGTACGGCGAGGACCCCGGTGACATCGACTGGCGGCAGCGCCTCTGTGCCCTGGGCCGCGCGGTTCGGGCCTTGTCCCGGGCGCACCCCGGCGCGTACCCGCTGCTGTTGAACCGGCCCTCCGCCGGCGCCTCCGCGTCCTGGCTGACGGCCGCGCTGCGCGGCTGCCTGCACGACGCGGGCGTGCCGGACGGGCAGGTGCCGCGACTGACCCGGATGATCTGCGCGTTCCTGCTCGGCTACACGGTCGGCGAGGTCACCGGCGGCCTGCCCGTCGACGAGGCGGCGGCCCACGACGACGCGGCGGAGTTCGACGCCGATCTGGACGACCTGGTGCGGCTCGTGGAGGTCACCGTTAGCGTCGCGTGAAGCCGTTCCGCGTCGCCGCCGGCGCGTCGTGCCCTATAAAGAGGCTTATGTCCGACGGGTACGTTCTGGAGCGGTACATCCTGCTGCGCCGTGCCGCGTTCCTGATGTGCGGCGACTGGGGGCACGCCGACGAACTCGCCCGCACCACCATCGCCCGCGTGCTCGCCGACCCCGACATCCCCGAGCCGGACCTGTGGGCGTTCGCCGACCTGATGGCCGCCTTCAAGAAGCCCCGCGGCCGGCGGGAGCACGTCTTCGTCGCCCCGGACCAACCGGCGCGAGCCGCCGCCGTCGCGGCGGGCGACATCTCCGGCGGTGGCCGGCTGCAACTCGCCGCCGCGCCCGCCCGGATCGCGGCACCGCCCGTCGGCGCCTCCGTGCACACCGTGCTGGTGCTGGACGCGCTGCACGGCCTGTCCCCGCGCTGCCGGGCCGTGCTGGTGCTGCGGCACTTCTGCGGCCTGGCCATCGACGAGACCGCGAACGCGCTCGACCTGGACGACAGCCGGGTGCTCGCCTTCGAGGCGACGGGCCTGGGCGCGTTCGCGGGGTTGCTGGCGGGAGTGCGATGAGCGCGCTGCTCACCGCGGTGCTGGAACGGGCCTGCGAGAGCGAACCGCCGCCGGGCGACGCGGTTCCCGACATCGTGCGCCGCGCCGACCGGCTACGCCGTCGCCGCGCCCGCGGCGTGGTACTGACCGGCCTGGTCGTGGTGGCGCTGGTCGTGCTGCTCGGGTACGCCCTCACGACCGTCCTGCTGCCCGGCCCCAAGCCCCGCTCGACCGCCGCCGTGCCCGTGCCCCAGCCACGCCCGTCGGCGGTGCTGGACCCGGTGCTGGCCGTGCTGGCGCCGCCGGTCGACGCGAAGGGCTACCGGATCGAGCCGCGCCCGCCCGCCTCCGGAGCCGGCTGGCGGCGGTACGCGGTGCTGAACGCGGAAGGGGAGCCGCGGGGCCTGGTGGAGGTGGCCGTCTACGACGCGCCGGCCGGGCTGTGCCTGCCCGTGCTGGCCGCGCCGGACGCCTGTGCCCTGCCGGACCGGACCGGGGCGGGGGTCGAATACTCCCGCTATGCCGAGATCGCCGACGTCGACTGGCAGGTGCACGAGGTGATCGCCCGCCGGGCGGTCGACGGCCGCACGGTGGCGGTCATGGCCACGGGCGAGCGGGGCACCGGCAGCGCCGAGCGGGGCGAGCCGCCGCTGACCACGGCGGAGGTCGCGGAGGCGGCCACGAACACCAAGCTGCCGGACGGCTTCGGGCTGGGCGAGCGGTGCAACGTGCCCGCGCCGGCCTGCCCGATCCTGCGGGTGCCGGTGCGCCCGGCCGGCTGACCGGTGCGACCCGCCGCCGGTGGCTCGGCCCCGGCGGCGGATCGGGTGGATCAGACCCGGCGGCGGATCAGGAACGCGATGCCACCGAGGCCGAGCAGGATGGTGAGCAGGACCGCGCCGTTGAGCAGGAACAGCCGGCGCATGTCGGCGAGCACGCTGTTGACACCCTCGACCGGGTCCAGCTCCTCGGCCGCGACGTCCTCGCCGATGCCGCCGCCGATGCCGCCGGTGACCACGTCCGGCTTCTCCTTGAGCGGCACGCCGCTCACCCGTAGCGACTCCGACATGGTCAGTCGCCCGTAGAACCAGCCGGCCGTCTTCTTGCCGGCCGGCTGCTTCGCCGGACGGTAGGCCCGCGGGCCGCCGGCGGCGTTCGGGTAGAGGTCGTAGGTCTGGTTTGCCTTGTCCTTGATCAGGACGGTGACCGTGAACTTCGGACCGAGCTTGTCGGCCGCGGGTTTCGAGGTGGTCGGCGTCGTGGTCGCCAGCCAGCTCACCTCGTTGAGCAGGCGCTTGAACAGCTCGGGGCGCTCGGCGGCCTGCACGGTCAGCTTGCCGCCCGGGAACTTGCCGGCGATCTGCACGCCGGTGGGCTTCGGCGGCGCCTTGGGCGCGGCCAACGCGGAACCGGCGGTCACCAGGCCGGCCGGAGTGGCCGCCTGAGCGACGCCGGCCGGAGCCAGCCCCGCGCTGAGCACGGCACCTACCGCGAGCACACCGGTCGCCGACAGCAATCGGGCGATCACCCCTTGAACCACCGTCCGGCCTCCCCGCCCCGTGAATGACATCCGTGCGCTGGTCGTGCCGGCGGGCCCAGGTCGGTCCGGCGCCGGCGCGGCATCGTTTGCTCAGCCTGCCCGCAGATGGTCCCGGCCGCATCTCGGACCGGGACGAATTGGAGCTATCTGGGATCGACTGCGGTGGCGAACGATGGCCGCTGATCAGCGGGCGAATAGTACCCACGGCAGGCAAGTCGGGGGTGCCGCGGTCACTCGTGCAGCTGACGTTCGTACCCATTTGGACGGGTGGTGCTGGCCGGATTCCTGCCCGATGCGGTACGCGCGCGCCGTAATCCCGCCGCGCGCGTACCGAAATGGTCACGAAACCTCATGACCGAACTCGCCTGGGCTTCCGCCGCGGGTCGGCTCAGCCGAGCCGGCCCCGCGCGGTGGTGAGCCGGGCCAGGGTCCGCTCGCGGCCCAGCACCTCCAGCGACTCGAACAGCGGCAGGCCCACCGTGCGGCCGGTGGCCGCGACGCGCACCGGTGCCTGGGTCTTGCCCAGCTTGAGCCCGCGCTCCTCGCCGACCCGCTCGAGGGCGGCCTTCAGCGGCTCGGCGGACCATTCCTCCAGCGCGCCGAACGCCGCGATGGTGGCCTCCAGGATCTCGCCGGCGCCTTCCTTCATCGCCTTGTTCCACGACTGCTCGTCGCTGACCGGCTC